>JBBJOX010000080.1:0-8247 GCA_037724245.1 Thermomicrobiales bacterium
TCGCGAACCGCCGCGCCACCCGTCACCGATCCACTCGATCGGGCAATTTCACCGGAGAGGGTCACCGCGCTCCATCCGCCCGGCAGCACCGCCAGAAGATCCCGCGCTGTTTCCAGATCCTCCGCTACCACAAACCGGCCTAGCAGCGAGCGAACCACCGGCTCCACACCCGGTTTCGCCGTCACCAGATCGGCTGCGAGGCCATGCACTCCGCGCCGACCCTTCAGCTCCTGCGGCACCGGACGCTGTGATCCGTACCGACCCACCGTGTCCAGCGGCTGAAACGTTGCTCGACCACTTTTCGATTGCTTCAGCCGTGAAATCGCGATATCTGCATCCTGCCAGCGATCCACAACGACATCCTGAAGATGCCCACCCAATGCCACCTCGATCGCGGTATCGAATCTGGCCTCGATCGAAACCAGCTCTGCCACGGTGCCGAGAATGCCCGAAAGCTGGCCGTCACGCTGCCACTGCATCACCTGGCGCACGCCAGACGACAATCCACTCCCGCTCTCGTGCGTACGCTGCAGGAAATCGAACCGGTTCCGCGCTGCAGCCAAAGCGGTTTCGGTCTCACGGAACTCGCGACCGATCGTGTCAGTTTCCAACCAAATCGCTTCGATATCCCGCTGCAACCGTTCGAGGTGATCCTGAATCACCCCCGCCTCGATACCGTTGGCTTCATCCTCGCCAACCTGCGCCGCCAGATCACGTTCGATCTCGGCAATCCGCGCGTTCCGCGATCTCGCTTCCTGCGTCAAACGCTCGGCATCGGCAAGACCAGTCTCCTGACGTTGTTCCAGCAAGGCGCGCCGTTGCACCAGATCGTTCAGTGCCCGCTCGGCTGCGACAATCGCCCGCTGCACATCGTTCGCCTCGCCCTCGCGATCGCCCCATAGCCTTCGCGTCTCCTGCGATGTTTGCTGAAGATGCGCCACAGTCCGGCGCGATTGCTCGGTCTGCTCGTCCAGCATCTGGATCGCCGCCGTCAGCGTCCGCTCCTCGGTCTCCACCGAATGCACCTGATCGTCCAGTGCCGCTGCGGTATCTGTCATATCGGCACGTCGCCGCGTCAGCGCACCCTGACGCTCCTCGACGATGTCCCGTTCATGACTCAATCTCCGGGCCTGCTCACGCAGTACCTCGAGCCTCGCATCGTGGGTACCAAGCGAATCCTGAGCCTCGGAGATCGCCTCGTTCGCCGCAGTCCGCTGCGCCATCAGGGATTCGATCGATCCCCGGATCTGCGCCACGCGCTCCAGCGCGGCATCCAGCGCCTGCTGCACTTCGGCCACTCGCGTTGTCGAATCGATCAGCAATCGCTGGTAATGATGCTGTTGAATCCGCGTCAGTCGATCGCGCAATCCCTGCCACTCGCGAGCCTGCCGCGCGGCGCGCTCCAGTGTTTTCAGGCGCGGTTCGACATCGGTCAGCAAATCGACCAGACGTTCCGTGTTGGAACGGGCTTCGTTCAGATTGCGCTCGGCATCCCCGACCTTCAGCCGCAGGCCCGCCAGATCCGCCGCGTGCTCGAACAACCCTCGCCGATCCTCCGGCCGCTGACTGAGCGCCGCATCGACCAACCCCTGACCGACCACAGTGTAACTCTGGCCCAGCGATGCCGTCAGGAACGCAATGTCCTTCAACCGGACCCGCCGTCCGTTGATCAGATACTGATTGTCGCCACCGCGGTACGCTCGCCGCGTCACTGAGACCTCGGTAAACTCGCTCGGTAACCAGTGGTCGTCGTTGTTGAACACCACGGTCACTTCGGCCAGGCCAGCCGGTGCCTTGCCCCGCCCGCCCGCGAAAATCACATCCTCGGTCTTCTTCGAGCGCAGGGCGTTATAGCTGGTTTCGCCAAGCACCCAGCGCACTGCATCGGCAATGTTCGACTTGCCGGACCCGTTCGGCCCAACCACCGCCGTGATTCCGCGATCGAAGCGAAATACCGTGCGCGTTGCAAAACTTTTGAACCCGTGCAATTCAAGCCGGGTCAATCTCGCCTCTGGTTGCGGGTGGCCAGCGTCGTGATTCGCCATCAGGTTCCGGTTTCGAAGTAGGGTTTGGGCTCGACTCTGGCCGTGGCTCCGTCGAGCCCACGAACCGAGCAGAAACTCGCCGGTACAATACGGGTTTCGTACCAACTTTCAACGTCAAGGGTACACCGGAACCAGCCGAGCCGGCTCGCCAAATCGGGTTTCGGCCGTGAACCCAGCGTCGCGAACCACCCAGCCGGCAGTTCTGCATTCGTACACGTGCAGTCACTGATGCCAGGCAGATTTGTGTCCGTACTGACGATATCGGGGTATCCAATGTGACCTTCTGGAACACCTCCGCAAGCGCCGTCGCAAGTGGTAGGCTTGGATCACACCCCAATGAGGTCTATCTCTCCGGTTGAAGAGGGAGCGGGGTTCGGGATCGATACGCGAATGCCAACGAAGATGTGGCTGGCAACTTCAAACGTTCAATGAACCTGGCACGCCGGTTCAACGTCGGCATTCGCGTCGATTTCGCCCCGGTTTCGGGGTACGCACTACAGCTATTTCCGGCAATCTTCCCTGCGTCTTCGCCACCGGATTGAACCAGCATTCGACGTACGCACCCACCCGCAATCAGGTTCGGACACTCCGCAGTCCGGGCTGATTGGGTGCAAGCGATGAATGACCCGCGGGCGCGATGATGTTGGGCCACGCCCGCATCATCGCGCCCGTGGCGATCATGTCAGGTGGACAAGGAGCGTCGGGTCCGTGAATATCCCGCAGGATGATGCGATAGGCAACATCCTTCCATTCCCGCAACGATTTCAGCCAACAGCGGAAACCCGCGAACAGCCACCAGCTGCCCGTGAAACCGCTGCTGCCCGCCCGTCGTCGGAAAATGACGCTGATCTCGTACTTTCGATCGAGAATATTCTGCAGCCACTCTCCGGCAGCCTGCCGACCGTACATCACCTTAGAGCCCTGCCGCTCGGCATCTCCAGTGGCGCCCTCTACCCCCACACCGTGACCGAACTCGTGCCTGCCGCGGCCGCCCGCCTTGGCATCCAACACGTCGAACTCATGCTGCAGACCGCCAGCGAATACGAAGCCGGCTTCGGCGTTCTGCTTAAACGTAACGCGCGGATGGCCGGTGTCAACATCTTCTCGATTCACTCCCGGCATCAGCTCCATCTCATGCCGCAACCCTATGAACGTCGACAGCGCGATGCGCGCAACGCCTTCCGTCAAGCGATCGATTTGACCGCCAACGTCGGCGCCGGTGTCCTCGTCTGGCATGGTATCGATCGACATCGACTCCGATCCGACGATGATTGGGAACGCTTCTTCGAACTCGCGCATGATCTCGCCGAGGATTGCGCCGCCGCTGGTATCGCCCTCGGCATCGAGAACGTTTCCGCAGCGGCCCTTGCCACCGTTCGCGATGTTGCCCGTATCGCCACTCGCCTCAACGAAATCGGTGGCAAGGATCGCGTCGGCTTCGTCTTCGATCCGTTCCAGGCCGTCGAAGCCGGTGCCAATCCCTTCATGATGCTCGCCGCCATGGGCAACCGTCTGATCAACGTGCACATCAGCGACGCCAGCGAAACCGACAAAACCAGCCGCCACCTTCCGCCGGGCGATGGCAACCTGCCATGGTCCGCCCTGCTCCGCGCCATCGCCGGCAGTGGGTACAACGGCCCACTCATGATCGAAGGCCCACTTGGCACCGACGATCGGGTCATGCAACGCATCCGCGCCACCTTCGACCCACTCTTTCGCAACGTCTTCAACTTTCCACCAGATGGCATCGTCGAAAACCGCCCACTGATCGAAATCGACGACTGGACCACCAGAACCGATCCCCCGGACGGCATTCGCAAGGGTATCGCCCTGTTCAATCAGCGCCGCTTCTACGAACAGCACGAGGAAATCGAACACGAGTGGCACGCCGAAAAGGGTCCACTCCGCCGCCTCTACCAGGGGTTACTCCAGATCGGCGTCGGCTACTTCCACACCCTGAAACAGAACCATCAGGGAGCGGTCATCGTCCTCACCCAGGGCATCGAGAAAGTCAGCGCCTTCACCCCGCACGCCCTCGGCATCGATACCGCCCGCCTCGTGCAGGAAGCCCAGACTACGCTCGATCGCATCATCACCCTCGGTCCCGACAACATCGGCAACTTCGACCCCACCACCATCCCGACCATCCACCCACATCGCCCCAACCCGTAGCGATCACTCGCAGCCTGTCCTGATCGCAGCGAACGGATGGTGGCCTCACCATCCGAAACCGTACCGACCACCCACTTCGCCCCAACACATAGCGACTCGTAAGTCACGTCCGCGCCACTACCAAAAATCGTCATTCTGAGCGCAGCGAAGAATCTCCCGGCGAAGCCGCCAGCCCACCGGTCCCCAACATTCAACTCGTAGCTGGATAGTTCATCCGCCCCGCCAGTCATCACTCGTCCTCGAGATTCTCCTGCTCGATCCGGTCCGTCACGTGAATATCCACCTGCCGCAACCGCACCGTCCCCGTATTCTCGAACCCGTGCGCCTCACCTGCCGGGCTGATCACCACATCCCCCGCCTCGACCTCGACCACGTCACCACCCGCCCGAAACGTTGCCTCACCATCGAGAATCACGAAAATCTCATCGTACAGATGTCGATGCAATCGTACCTTCACTCCTGGCTCGATATCGACATAGATGAACGAAACACTCGTGTCCCCATCCGCTTGCCCATCGAACCGGAAACCTGGCCGTTTCATTCCAAACTCCGCGCGCTTTCGCACCCTTGCCACATCGTCCTCCAATCAACCGTCACATCCTGCTGCCATCACAACGCACCATCCTGCACCCTGTCAGAACCAGAACGATGCGCCAGACGATCATCTTCCTGAAACATTCTGCACCGCAAATTCTCCGACACTGGCAGCGCCCCAATCCGGGAGGCACGCGCCAAGGACACATCGGAGACCAAGATGCAACTCCACCCCTTCGCCAACCCAGGTCGCTTCTACAAGGGAAACCTCCACCTGCATTCAACCAAATCCGACGGGACCCTGACCCCGGCCGACGTCATCGACGCCTACCGAACCCGCGGCTACGATTTCGTCTCCCTGACCGACCACTTCCTCCCCGAAACCCACTTCCGACCCGAGGCTCGGGCCGAAAACTTCATCCGGATCACCGACATCACCGATTTCCGGACAGAAACCTTCACCACGATTCTCGGAGCGGAACTCCACGGCCTGGCCATGGAAAACGGCGAAGCCTGGCACATCGTCGCCAATGGCCTCCCGCTCGATTTCACGACCCCGCGCGCGGATGAATCCGGACCCGATGTCGCCCGCCGCGCCAAATCCGCCGGAGCCTAGGTCAGCCTCGCCCATCCCGCCTGGAACTCGGTCAGCATGAATGATGGCCTCGCGACCACCGACATCGTCGACGCCGTCGAAATTTACAACCACGCCTGCAGCATCGTCGTCCAGCGCGACAACGGCTGGTACATGCTCGATTATCTTCTGCAGCAAGGACATCGTCTCAACACCAACGCCGCCGACGATGCCCATTTCAAGCGCGAACACGCTGCCGACGCCTTCGGCGGCTGGGTCAACGTCAAATCCGAAACACTCGAACCCGATGCCCTCGTCGCCGCACTCAAACGTGGCGATTACTACTCATCGAGTGGACCGGAAATCCTCAACATTCAGCTCGAACAGAACCATGTGATCGTCAGGTGCAGCCCCGCCGCGGCGATCGTCCTCACCGGCAACGGCGCCCGCTCGGTGCAACTCACCGGCCACGACCTGAACCACGCCGAACTCGAACTCGAGAAGTTCCGGGAACATGGCTGGTTCCGCGTCACCGTCGCCGCCCACAATCGCACCGCCGCCTGGTCGAACCCGATCTGGCTCGTTTAAAGACCGGTCACACCATCCTCATGTACGATGATCCGTAACGATCTCGGCGAGCACGGTGCGGATCGACAGTGGTGGACGACCAAGCAGCTGCTCGAGTGTCGGGTCGGTTGCCGCAAATTCACCGAGCCGGGAAGCCCGAAACATTCCCAGAAGCATGGCAGCCTGACTCTCCGGCACACCGTGTTCAATCAGACCTTGTACCCACTCGTCATCATCGGCCACGACTCGCTGGATCGTCCGTCCGCTGAGTTCGGAAAGAAGGCGAGCAATGTCATCGAGATCGTGCGCTTCCGAAGCGGTCAGCGACGGTGTCTCACCGTCGAGACGTCCGTTCTCGGTCAATACGATTGCCGCAGCGTCGGCCAGATCGGCGTGATTCGTCCACGACACCGGGCCGTCCGCCGGGGCTACCAACTGCCCGGTTTGCAACGCTGCTCCCAGCAATAGCGGCACGGTGCTCGCGTAAAAACCATGTCTCAGGGAAGTATATGGAATCTCGATGTTCGAGATGTACTGCTCGGTCGCGTCATGATCAAGCATCGGCGCGAACAACGAGGTGGCTGCAGTTGCCATGTGACTTGTGTAGAGAATTCGCTGCGACCCGACATCTCGTGCTGCATCGATCGCGGCGACGTGCTGCCGTACTGCGTTATCACCGGTCGCGCCGGCCGACACGATCAGTACCTGATCTGCACCTTCGAAGGCGTCAATCAGCGATCGCGGCTCCGCATAATCGCCTCGGCGAACCCGAACTCCACGCGTACCGAGATGTGCCAGCCTTTCCGGAGAACGGACACTAACCCCTATTTGATCAGCAGGAATCAACTGAAGCAATCGCTCAACGATCCGGGAACCGAGCTTACCGGTTGCACCTGTAACAACGATCATGCGTATCCTTCTTTTCTTACGTCTGGTGTTAGCACTGTGGCGGTGATAATAGTATCTCGCCTATATCATGATAACAGGATTATGATAACAATGATAACAACCCCGAATGAGCACATCGAGGAATCCGAATCAATCCGGAATCCGGAACCCGGCTTCGATTCGATTCCATCTACTTCTCGCAGCCAACTCCGGGAACGAATCATCCTCACTGCAACTCGTCTCTTGCAGAACAATGGTCCGGACGCGGTCACCACACGCGCTGTCGCAGCCGGGGCCAGTGTCCAGGCACCGACGATTTATCGACTCTTCGGCGATAAGGATGGCCTGCTCAACGCCGTCGCGCAGCACATTTTCTCGGCCTACATCGCTGACAAGGCGGAACGCGACCAGTCTGATGATCCCGTCGCGGATCTGCGTGTCGGCTGGATCACGCACCTCGAATTTGGTCTCGCTCATCCTGGCCTGTTCGCCCTCATGAACAGCACCGGCCACAACGCTACCTCACCCGCTACGGTTTCCGGATTCGAAATCCTGCGCCGCCGTGTCGAACGAATAGCCGTTGCCGGTCGCCTGCGTGTCCCTGTTCTTCGTGCAGTTGCCATGATCCATGCCGCCGGAACCGGAACCGTCCTCGCCTTGCTGTCCATGGCACCTGAAGACCGCGATCCAGGACTCGGCGACGCGATGTACGACGCAGTGCTGCACTCGATCCTCGCGGATCAGATCACCACACCCAACGACCACACGGCTGCCAACGCCGCAATCACACTCGGCAGTACATTAGATTCACTGACAGAATTCACCCTCGCCGAAAAGGGGTTGATCGCAGAATGGTTGACGCGAATAGCCAACGGTGATCAGACGACGAATCACGACTCGTGAACCTCACACAGTCTGACGACCGCAGACGCGGCCACTCCTAGTCGATCACCACAACCTCGTGATCGACAATCCGCTCGATCACGAACTCGACCCAGCCATCTTTCACCTCGATCTCCGTCGATTGCTCCGCCACCAGGCATCGCAGCGTCGGCGTCGCTACCTCGCTTACCTCGCCAACCTCGATCCGCACGGTCAACGGACCGACCGGGAAATGTTCCGCCACTGGAACACTTCCGTTCTCGAACCCCGTCAGATTCACCAGATGCAGTACCAGACCATCACCCTGCCGATACATCTGACAATGAACGAACCCTGCCCCCTCGACCGCCAACGGAATCCGACCCCCGGCCACCCAGCGCGTCAGATTCGCCAGCATCCGGGCATGATCCGGTAATCGACTCCGCGCAAATGTCCGATCCAGATCAGCCGCCAGATACGCTACCCGACCGCCACCCGACTCATTCAGTACCAGACCCGGCACCCCACTCGTCGGATAGCGCATCCACGATGTCTCCGGCGGATAAATCGGAAACGACGGCACCAGGGTCAGCGGAACCTGCGCGC
>JBBJOX010000080.1:8257-10537 GCA_037724245.1 Thermomicrobiales bacterium
CGCGCCATCTGAAACTCGCACCACCTCGATCCGACCGCCGAACGACATCGTGTCCGTTTCGTCCAGTCCACCCAGCACCTCGTGCCGTGGTGTTTCGTCATCCGGTTCCGAACCGGTCTGCGGACCATCGATCCAGTGCCGACGCTCCGGATGCAGCCGCAGATACGTATGCTGCCCCCACTCGTCCCAACTCTCGCGGTTATCGGTCTCCGACCCGTGATGCACACCGGTCGCCTCGACACCGAAGAGATCACCCAGCGTGAAATTCTCCCGCCGCGACCCGTCCGCCGCACACAGACTCGACTCACCCGTCGCCAGCAACCCACCACCAGCCGCCACAAACGCCCGGATCGAAACGATCTGCGAATCCGAGAGGAGTCCAACATTTGGCAGCACCAGTGCCGCCAGATGCTCCGATTCGCGACCGATATCGTCGGCATGCACCGGAGTGTAGGGAATCCGCGCCCGGATCAACGCATCCGTCATTCCCGTCCACGGTTGCGAATACCGCTCATTCGTCCGATCGGCTCCGTAGTAATCGACATTCTCCTGCGACCAGACGACACCAACCGTCGCCGCCGGTCGCCGCGACATCAGCGCTGATTCGTTCGCTTCGTGCCAGCGGAACAGCGGCTCTGCGGTCCGATACTGCCGCCGATCGTCGTGATACGCCCCGATGTGATGCCACCACGGCTGAATCCCGCCCGAGAATCCATCCAGCGCCCACAGCCGCGCATCCGGTTCCGACTTGCTGCTCAGCCGAAACGCTGGCACCCCGGCGCCGTACATCGCCATACTCTCGGGAATCAGCTTATCCCAGCCCAACATCCCGTGCAGCGCCGCCCCCATTTCGCCATTACGCTGAAATCCCTGCCCCGCGTGCCGAAACTGCGAATCGAGAAAGATGACCTCGGCCCGCTGCGCGATCGCCCGGTAATCACGGAAGTGCTTGCTCTGGGCCGTGATCTCGCCCGCATTCATTCCCACCCAGAGACAATCCTTGCCCCCAGCCCGTTGCGTCACCGCGTTGTTCAGATCCCAGATCTCGAGCCGCCGATCGTAATTCCAGCGAATCCACGCTCGATACGTCGCACTGCGCCAGTCGTGCGATGTCGGCAATTCGGCACCGGTGTGCTCCCGAAACGTGCGTCGACAATGCACGCAATAGCAAATCCGGTCCCGCTGCAATCCACTCCAGCTGTTATCGGCAAACCCGTCCGGACCGTATCGCTCGATCACCTCTTCGAAAATACCCGGCAGATACTCGTCGTAATACGGACTGTTGACGCAGGAAATATAGAGATCACCCGCTCGATACGGACGCCCCTCGGCATCGACCGTGAACCAGTCCGGATGCTCCGTGAAGAAGCGATGATCCGCCCGGTTCGAATCCATCCGCGCCACGACCGAGAGTCCATCCTCCCGGGCCGCCGCCGAAATCTCCCCGTACAGATCGCGATCGCCGAGATACTCCGCCCGATGCTGCAACTCGTAACGACTCGGATAGTAGGCGACGATTCCGCCGGCATTGACGATCACCCCCTGCACCCGTGTCCGCTGCCAGTGTTCCCGCCACCAGGCACCGTCGTACCGAACTGGATCGATCTCGGTCAGATTCGTCTGACCCCACCGCAGCACCCGCCGATACCAAACCGTGTTTGCCTCAGACATCGCCCGTTCCTCCCTGTTCAGATTCAGTGATTACTTGAGACCAGTCAGTACAATTCCCCGCAGAAAATACCGCTGCGCCGCGAAATAAACGGCAATCACCGGGATGATCGAAACCGTCGCCCCTGCCATCAGCACACTCACCTGCGCGAAGTACTCACCCTGAAACAACTTCAGCGCCACCGGCAGTGTTTGCAGATCGGTTGAGTTCAGGAAAATCAGCGGACCGAACAGATCGTTCCACGAATCGAGAAACGTGAAAATCCCGACTGCGGCCAATGCCGGCTTCACCTGCGGCAGCATGATCTTCCAGTAGATCTCGAAGGTCGATGCGCCATCCAGCCGCGCCGCATCCTCAAGATCCTGCGGAATCTGCTTGAAGAACTGACGCAACAGGAAAATCGCGAATACCGAGTGCAACACCCGCGGCACCCAGAGCGGGAAGTGCGTATCGATCCAGCCGATTTCCTTGTAGATGATGTAAAGCGGAATCAGTGTCACGATCCCCGGTACCATCAGCGTCGAAAGCAGAATCCCGAACGCCAGATCGCGACCCCGAAACGTCAACCGCGCAAAGGCATACGCCGCCATCGACGCCACGAAGAGCACGCC
>JBBJOX010000081.1:0-10407 GCA_037724245.1 Thermomicrobiales bacterium
ACAGGCGAATCCTGCTGCCGCGGCGGTTGGAGTCGCATTGTAGGTTCCGGCCTGCGGGGTTCGTCGTTTCTCGTTCCATTCCTTGTCGCCTTCCTTGAACGCAATCATTTCCATGATCTCGCGTTTGCCAGCGACAGCGCCGCCCGGCATTCCGCCGGCAACGATTTTGGCCATGGTCGTCAGATCGGGAACAATACCGAAGCGTTGCTGCGCTCCACCCGGTGCCCAGCGAAATCCGGTAATCACTTCATCGAAGATCAGGACCGCTTCGTACTTCGTGGCCAGTTCCCGAACCGACTGGAGATACCCCTTCTTGAGCGGAATCGTCGACCATGACCCTCCGCTGGGTTCGATGATCACTCCGGCGATATCGCCCTGGGAAAGGCGCTCCTCGAGCTGGGCCAGATCGTTGTTCTGTACCACAGTCACTGTTCCCAGCGTCTCCGACGGAATGCCGGGAACGGTCGGGTTCTCGAATGGTGGCTTTTCGCCTTTCAGGGCATAGTCCTGCCAGCCGTGAAAATGCCCCTCGAACTTGAGGATCGTGGTTTTCATCGTGTAGCCGCGAGCAACGCGCATGGCGAGCAGTGTTGATTCGGTTCCGGATGCGGTGAAGCGAACCAGTTCTGCCGATGGAACGAGCTTCACGATTTGCTCGGCCCAGCGGATTTCAGCTTCGTGACCGGCGCTGAAATGTGTGCCTTTCGAAACCTGTTGTTCCATGACCGAAATGATGTCGGGATCGCTGTGTCCGAAGAGCAGGGAGCCGTGACCGATGCAGTAGTCGATCAGGTCGTGACCGTCGACATCCCACTTATGCCCGCCAGCGGCGTGCGTCATGTACGGAGGAAAGGGTGGGAAGTAGCGACCGTCGTGAGTGATACCGCCGGATATGGCTTTTCGGGCGCGTTCGTGCAACGCCTGGGATCCTGCAAATTCGGAGATGTAGTGATCCTTGATGGTTGTGGTTGCAACGTTGCCCATGCTCGAACACTCCTGTGCCTGATATCGGCGTGATTCACGAGTTTGTGCTGCTTCGGCACACTCGCATCATAGAGCGATGGACTCAAAGTGGCAAAGCTACCGGGCGTTTTGACCGTTTGGACATATTGCACGGCTGCACGTGGGCAACCGGCGAGATCGACTCAGTCAAGTATCATAAACATGATAATTATTCGCGGGTAGGGTCCGAAAGGATTGGCTCGCGGATCGTCCGATCCTCCGCAGCATCTCTAGCGAATTGGCATGTGTGGCTTTGTCGACACCATCGATCGTTGTTGTCGGTTCCAATCACGAATATGCGTCTGTCGACATCCGGGAACGCCTTGCGTTCGTCGGAGACACGCTGAACGATGGGCTCCGGGCACTGAATCTGCACGTTGATGAGGGGTTGATTCTCTCGACCTGCAACCGGACGGAAATCTACGTCGCTTCGAACAGTCCGACTCACGGCCACCGCGAAATCTTCGAGTTCCTGTCGACGTATCACAATGTCCCGCTGCACGTTCTGGAGCGGGCTTCCTACGCCTTCGAAGGGAACGAGGCGGTCGAGCATCTGTTTCGGGTTGCCAGCGGCCTGGATTCGATGGTTCTGGGCGAACCGCAGATTCTTTCGCAAATCCGCGACGCCCTTTCCAGCGCAAGAGACGCGAAATCTGTGGGCCCGATGCTGCAACGCCTGGCGACGGACGCCCTCCGAATCGGCAAGCGCGCCAGAACCGAAACTGACATTTCGCGAAACAGGATGTCGATTGCCCACGCTGCGCTCGATCTGATCAATGTTGAACTCAACGATCTGGGTTCGAAGACGGCAGTCATTATTGGCGCCGGCAAAATGTCGACGTTAGCCGCGAAGCTCCTCACCGCACGCGGTATCGGTCGCATTATCGTGGTTAATCGATCGCTGCCAGCTGCCCAAACGCTGGCCTCGCAAGTCGGTGGTGGTGCCATACCAATGTCCGGGATCGCCCATGCGCTGGACGGGGCCGATCTCGTTATCGCGGCTGTTGCCTCCGAGCATAAGGTCGTCACACCGGAAGTTCTGAGACCTCGTCAGAAGCCTCTGCTGCTCGTGGATTTGAGTGTGCCGCGCACCATAGATACGGCCTGTGAAGTGGTGGACGGCGTCTCTGTCCGCGATGTCGATGTCCTGGAATCATTGGCCGAAGCCGCCAGATTCGCGTTCGCATCGGAAGTTTCCAAGGTCGAGGTGCTGGTTCAATCGGCCGTCGAAGACTTCGGAGTCTGGACGCGCAGTCGAGTTGCATCGCGGGCAATTGGCGATATCCAGCATCGGTCTGCCCGCATGCGCGATGCCGAGCTGGATCGGGCGTTGCGCAAACTTGCTCATTTGAGCGACCGCGATCTCAACATTGTCCGCGCATTGGCCTCGGGGATCACCAACAAGATTCTGCACGATCCCATCACCGCGCTCCGTCAGGCCGAGTCGTTGACCCATGTACAGGAGATCGCTACGGCGATGGGGGTTGAAATCGAAATCGACGACCAGACACACGTTTCGCCAGTTCTGGTGACATCCGGGGAGTAACTGTGCCACGACCAATGCAACGTTCCGAGGCCGCTTTCGAGCGATCACGACAGGTGATCCCTGGCGGAGTGAACAGTCCTGTTCGTGCCTTTCGATCAGTCGGCGGCTCGCCGGTTTTCTTCAAAAGCGGTTCCGGTAGCCGTGTCACAGATATCGATGGCAATACCTATCTGGACTACGTGCTATCGTGGGGACCGCTCATTCTCGGCCACGCCCATCCGGAAGTCGTCGAGGCAACGACCCGTGCGTTGTCGCTGGGTACAAGTTTCGGAGCCCCGACCGAGGCGGAGACGCAGCTTGCCGAAATGATCGTCGAGCGGGTTCCGACCGTCGATCAGGTGCGACTGGTGTCGTCCGGTACTGAAGCCACGATGAGCGCGCTCCGGTTGGCGCGGGCCGCCACGGGCCGCCACAAGATCATCAAGTTTGCTGGTTGCTATCACGGTCATGCCGATTTTCTGCTGGTTCAGGCAGGCAGCGGTGTTGCGACGCTTGGTTTGCCCGACAGCCCGGGTGTGCCTCCCGGTTCCACGGCCGACACATTGGTCGCGACATACAACAGTGTCGCCAGTGTCGAGGCATTGTTCGACGCTGATCCTGACGGCATTGCCGCGGTGATTCTGGAGCCAGTGGCGGGCAACATGGGTCTCGTCCTGCCACAACCGGGGTTCCTGGAGGCGCTGCGAGAGGTCACACGCAAGCATGGCGCCCTGCTGGTGGTCGATGAGGTGATGACCGGGTTCCGGGTCCACCGAAGTGGGGCCGTTGGGTTGTACGGTATCGATGCCGACCTCGTGACCTTTGGCAAGGTAGTTGGAGGTGGTTTTCCACTGGCGGCCTATGCCGGTAAACGCGAGTTGATGGATCATGTCGCTCCGGCGGGATCGATGTATCAGGCAGGGACACTCTCAGGCAATCCGGTTGCCACCGCGGCCGGGATTGCAACTCTGGATATCGTTGGCCGGGAAGGGATGTGGGAGCGTGCAGCATCTGCCGCATCCCGCCTCGCCAATGGATTGAGCGCGGCGGCTGAAACGGCCGGTGTGCCGGTTCAGGTCAGTCAGGTCGGAACCATGGTCGGCATGTTTTTCGTCGACGCCCCGGTCGCCAATTACGACGACGCCAAACGTTCAGACACCGTGCGCTACGGGAATTTCTTCCAGGAACTGCTCGAACGCGGCGTCTATCTGGCCCCGTCGCAGTTCGAAACCATGTTCACGTCCACCGAACATACGGACGACGATATCGATTCCACGATCGCTGCCGCAGCGGCCGTTTTCGCCGTACTCTGACCGAACGCCGGGCGATCAGGGCTCGTCGGTTGGTGCCTTGAGGGCGTAGACAAATCCGTCCTCACTCCCGAAGAACAGATAGCCACCAATGACGGCCGGTGAGGTGCCAATTTCGCCTCCCGCCAGATAGTTCCAGATCTGGGTTCCACTGGCCGCGTCCAGCGCCACCAGATTTCGTCCGCTGCCAGCGATCACGAGATTTCCGGAAAGAACCGGTGCTGCGGCATTGGTGCGGCCAGTAGGATAGACCCAGCCGGTTTGGCCATCGATCATCGAAATGGAACTGATAGCTCCATCCGATCCGGAGACATAACTGGTTGTTCCGTTAGTTGCGACCGATTCCATTCCACCGACGCTCGCCGTCCAGCGTGTGCTCCCATCACTCAACGACATCGAGTAGGTCACACCACTTCGAGTGACGAGAATCGCGGCGTCCTTGGTGATGACTGGCGTGGCGAATACACCGTCGGCAATATCCTTGCGCCAGCAGGGGCGGCCAGTTTCGATCGTGATGCAGTGAATAATGCCGGTCTCGGTTGCGACGATTGCGATCGTCTCGTTGGCTGCTATCGAGCCGAAGGGCAAACCCTCTGTACTGAGACGCCATAACATCTCACCGGTTGTTCGATCGACGTTATACACCCAGCCTTCCTGCGACGTCAGCAAAACACCGTTACCGACGACAACCGGTGACGATTGACCGGCGTACCGCATCGGGAACCGCCATCGCTCCTGGCCGGTGGCAGCATCGATTGCGAAGAGGTTGAATCCGGCACCGATGTAGAGCGTCGAATCGACAACTGCCGGAGTCGATCGAACGACATAATCCGAGAGCTGGAATTGCCACAGTTCTGCACCCGTCGCGGCATCGAGCGCGAACAAGATGCCGCTCTTGCTGGCAACGAACAATCTGGAATCGGCAACAATCGGTGACGAGTAGATTTGGCCACCAGTATCGAAGCGCCAGGCAAGTTCCGGTGATTCCGTGATCGTTGGGCCCGGTTGGACACCGGTATGACCATTGTCGCCCCGGTAAACGGGGACCGCGCCACTGAAGCTGTCACCTGGGGTAGCAGCGGTCACTGCGATGTCGATCTGGTCTGTCGCGACGGCAGTTGGTACTGGCGACGTGGGATCAGATTCTGCGACGGAATTGTTGACAAAGAGCGCGAGCAGCCCGACGACGCCAACACTGAGAATGATTCCCCAGTTGCGGAGGGCCATGCTATCCGTGCGCATCTTCCAGAGTCCGGCAATGGCGAGGGACATGCCGATGACCCAGATTGCGGCTTGCCAGGCAATGTCAGCGCTGATCCAGCTTCCAACTGCCAGGAAGATGACACCGAGAAGCACGAGCCCGGTTCCACCCTGCGGGTACTGAATCCGGGTGCGTCGTGCCACGCGTTGTTCGCTGGCCAGGCGGTATCGCAGCAAGTCCCGACCAGCGGCGTCGCTGTCTGCAGGTTGCGGCTGAATCGTGGCCAACGGCCCGCCACACTGAGAGCAGAACAGGTTTCGTTCGACATTTTCGGTAGAGCAGACTGGGCAGGTCCGGATCATCGCAACATACCCGGACCATTGCCGGGCTATGGCGACGCGTCGAGGGTCCTTGACGCGACCACCGAGCGGAGTGGCGCCATGGCGGTTCGGATCCGGTGTCTGGTCTGTCATCGACTCACCTCATCGGTAAGACGCATGGTCTCCCGGCTCGTGCCAGGGAGAAGGAAAGTCAGGACGTGGGACGGGCGATGCAAATCGTCCATGGAAACGAGCCGGTCAAGGTCTCGATCGTGGCTTTCTGGGCAACGAAGCGGCCGAACGCCTTTCGCGACCAGAAGTTGCGATGATCAGGATCGCTGCCGCGTGGCCGGATATCGAGATTCTTGCCTCGCGCAGCGTTTGCCAGGCAGAAGAATGGCTCATGCGGGACGCTGAAAACCACAGCCTTTGCAGCTACTCGCGTCATTTCCTTGAGCGCCTTCTCGGGCTGGTGAAGATGTTCCAGCACTTCGAAACAGCAGACGACGTCGAAACTGTTGTCGGCCTGCTTGATGTCATAGATATCACCCGTAGTGAAACTGCCGTGCGGGTTGCGACCGGCAGCCAGTTCGACCGATGGGCCATGGAAATCGAACCCGGTGATACGCAGATCGGGCATCGCCTTCTGAAAAATCTCGGCAACAAACCCCTCACCGCAGCCGGCGTCGAGCAGTGTGGTCGGCGCAAGCTCGGTTATCAGCTTCGTGATCTTCGCGTGGAAGCGATCGATTAGCATGCGCTGCGCCTTGCTCGACGATGTGTGTTTGCGGTAGTTGCTGGTATCGATACCGGCCTGGCTGCTGACGCTCATGGTTGGACCCCACTTCTCGGATTAGGCGACGCGATGTGCTGATTGCCCCGACTGAATTTTTATCCAAAGACGAATACCTGCGAATAGTATGGGAATACTGACAAACAGTGCCATGCGGTAGAGGACGGCTGCCGCCACCACCTCACCACCGGGGACCTCGGAAAGCCGGGCAACGACATACATCAGCGACTCTCGAACGACGGCCCCCCCTGGAATCGGGCTGAGGATCCCGACCAGAAATGGCACTGAAGTCAATCCGTGAAGCAGCTGGAACGAAACGTCCACATTCATCGCCTTGATGAAGACGCCGAGTGTGACCGCCTGCAGAATCCAGAAGGTGATGGTGATGATGAGTACTTCAAAGGCGGCGGCGGGTCGTTGTTTCGGGGCCAGTGCAATTGCCCGGAGCAACGTGGTCACCTTCGTCCGCAGCGTCGGACGTTTGAGCAGCACACCAATGGCGACTGCGCCAAGTACGAAGAGGACGATGCCAAGAATCGCGAATTGCAGGGCAGCGTCACCCAGTTCGTCGAGGACAGCTGGCAATGCACCATTGGCGAAAAGAAACCAGAAGAGCGATGCAAATCCGAGGACGAGGACGTCGGCGGCTATTTCCCAGAGGGCGATCGTGCCTGTTGCATTCGAATCGAGACCCAGGGCTCGCTTGGTCAGGGCGGCGCGGGATGGTACTGCCAGTCCGACCGGAGCCGCGTAGTTGATGAGGATGGAAGCGAGAAAGGCCTCGGTAGCGCGTGGAAGATCCGACTTACCCTGATTCGCCATTTTGACCAACGCGTTCCAGCGATAGCACTGGACGGCGAGACCGACGACGAACAGCGCCAGACCGGCAAGGGCCAGACCCAGCGATGCCTCGCGGACAGTGTCCCAGAACTCGGTCAGGGCACCTTGCCACCAAAGGACAATCATAGCCAGTACCAGGCAGATTCCGAGAATCAATGGAGTCGGTATCGAGAGCAGTCTGCGAAGTATGCGGCGCAGCGCTGGTGGTCGCCCATCGGCCGAACCAGACGTCATGTACCGGATTTCGAGGATTCAGTGGGTTCTGCAGCCAACGGCGACGTAGCGAGACCGATGGTCTGACGAAGCTGATTCCGCCGATCGAGCCGATTCGAGTTGGAACGATGCGCCAGAAACTCGCCGATCAGTCCAAGTCCGAAGAACTGGGCGCCAATCACGACCAGTAGGACTGCCAGTTGCAGGGCTGGGCGTGTGCCGATCTGACCGTCGAGCACAATGCGTTCGAATGTCAGCCAGAGTCCGATCAGGACACCCAAGGCAAGGGAAAGCAGCCCGGGAAGTCCGAAGAGGTGCATCGGTCGCTGCCGATATCGAGTCAGAAAGACGACCGTCAGCAGATCGAGGAAACCTTTGGTCAGACGGGACCAGCCGTATTTCGAGGATCCCCAGGTTCGCGCGTGATGCTTGACCGGCAGTTCACCGATCTTGAATCCTTCGGCGTGGGCCAGCACCGGGGTAAAGCGGTGAAGTTCGCCATAGAGATCGATCGATGCTGCGGCTTCTCGACGATAGGCCTTGAAGCCGCAATTGAAATCGTGGAGTGCGACGCCGGTCGTTTTTCGGACCGTCCAGTTGAAGACCTTGCTGGGTGCTGTTTTACCCAACGGATCCTGACGCCGTTGCTTCCAGCCGGAAACAAGATCGAATCCCTGATCGATCATTTCGAGAAATCGGGGAAGTTCGGCCGGATCATCCTGCAAGTCACCATCCATTGTGACGACGACGTCGCCGCGACTTACCTGGAAACCGTTGGTCAAGGCTTCGGCTTTCCCGAAGTTGCGGCGGTGCTTGAGCCCGATGATGTGGGGATCCTGATCGCGCAGAAGATTGATCACACTCCACGTTGAATCACTGGATCCGTCATCGACGAAGATGATTTCGTATTCGAGTTTCGTTTCTTCGAGCACAGTGGTTAGCCGGGAATGCAACTCAGGCAGGTTGCCTTCCTCGTTCATCACCGGGATCAGGACGGTCAGCGAGCGGATTGGATCCGGCTCGAGATCCCGGGTGAGCATCGTTGTGGGCAAAATCGCCTGGGCGATTTCCTCCAGGTCCTTTTCTGTAATTGTTGCCGATGCAGGTGGATTGAAGGCTGCCATTGCTGAAGAACGTACCCCGGGGTGATCTCGACACAGCCAGTTTGGCCCGCTGCAGATGCTCTGGCATCGCCGCGCCATTACTGTACGCGTAGGAGCAAGGCCACGGCAAATGATACATTGCGCCGTGGCCTTGCGAGTGAGATTCGCTATGGCAGATTCAGGATTGTGGCGTGGATTCCTTGTCGTGTTCGTCGTACGACTTGTTCTTGTCCGGCATCATCAGAATGAGTTCCATGGATTCCGTGGCATCGGTGCCACTGCCTGAAACATAGATCCGGGTGTAATCGTTGATCGGACCCGGGAATTCAAGTGTCTGCATGGCATTGCCATCTTCACTGACGACGAGTTCTCCGACCATCCACTGTTTGCCGTCAGACTCTTCGCACCAGACCTTGTGATCCTTTTTCGGATCGAGATCCCAGGCCATCAGTACCGCTGATTTCTGATCCGGCATCGCGCCAAGCGAACCGCTGGCATACGGCGTATCGCCCGAGGACTGCATCGTCATCATTTCAATGCTGGTCGATGAATCGGACGTCGGCTCAGCCACAACAGTTGAGTCACGCATGTCGTCGAGTTCATCGTTCATGCTGAACGCCCAGAGCGAAACCACAGTCAGTGCAATTGCCATCGGCGCAAGGAGCGCGGCTCCCAGATATTGCACCCAGGATCGCGACGTACCGGAGACTCGCGTATCCGATGGTGCCGCCTGAGTGTTCTGAAGCGCCGCAACGAGTGTGTTGCCACGCTCGAGTTTCGAGGATTGCAGCGTTGCCTGAGATGATTCAGCGGCAATTCGATCGAACAACGAGAGCTTGACTGCAAGGTCCGGCGCCGCCATCAGCGGCATCGCGAACGCGAGTGTCTCAACCGTCGCCATCGCCTGATCGATGTATGTTCGACACGCCGGATGCAAGGCAATGTGCCCGGTGATCTCGCGGAATTCCGTGGTCGTCAGGGATCCCAGGGCGAAGGCCTCGGCATTGTCCTGAACGAACAGACAGTTCGGATCGACTGGTTCATTCATGATTTCTGTGTTGTCGGAATAAAGGCTCATACGAGTTCAACTCCATAGTCGGAGAGCAAATCCCGTAGCTTTCTCATTCCCAGTCGCATGCGGGTCTTGATCGTTCCCAACGGTTCCCCAACCTGTTCGGCGATTTCGCGCTGTGTTAATCCCTGAAAGTAGGCGAGTTCGATAGCGGTTCGTTGTGCCACTGGCAGTTTCTCCAGTGCGGCAACTATTTCCGTACGCAACGTGCTGAGAACGGCGCGATCGGCAACAGGTGTATCGGTGTCTCGCATGTTCGCGAGCATCAGTAGCGGATCTTCGGATTCGGCCCGTTTTGGCCGACGGTTGCGTTTCCTGATTTCGTCGATTGCCATGTTGTGCGTGATACTGAGCAACCAGGTAACAAACGAACCTTTGAGCTGACTGAAATTGCTGGCCTGCCTCCAGGTTCTGAGAAACACTTCCTGCAATAGCTCTTCAGCGCTCGCACGGTCTCCCAAAATCCGGAATGCAAATGAAAGCACGACGCGCGAATATCGCTCGTACAACACCTCAAGTGCTTCGGCAGAACCTTCCGCAACCCGGGTCACCAGATCGGCATCGGTGAGGTCGTTCAGGAGTTCGGAATCGGTGCCGGGCGAATGGTTCGCAGTCACCTGCCACTCCAAATTCTGGCTCGTCCCACCGGGTCCGGCCGCACTTCACGTGCCTGTGCTGATCTACGCATTGGTTGCTGATCGGGATGCATTGCAAGCAAGTGTGAACGTGAGGCGGCGGGTATTGGCAGCATAGGTGAGATGTCGCTGTTGGATGGTCGTCACAGGTCACGCCTTTGCTGGGAGTACTGACATTTTGACGCAGGTGGGAGAACGGTTTGCAGACCAGATTCTCACGACCGGTATGGCCAAAAGAATACCGCAGATCACCGGTACGGCGTTTCGCTACCTGATCTTGAACCGGTTCGAATGACTGAAGCCAAAGAATCGTATCGTCGGTCACTCTTCCCATCTTCGATCAGGACGAGCTGGTGCTGACCGGCGAGTGCTGCTTCTGGGTCCGGAAAATCG
>JBBJOX010000082.1:0-10387 GCA_037724245.1 Thermomicrobiales bacterium
CGCACGGGACGTCCTGCGGTACGGAGCCAATGGCGTCGCCGTTGCCTCAGCAATAACCCATGCGGCAGACATCGAAGCTGCGGCAAGGGAAATCCGGTATTACCTCGGTCAGTAATGTGGTGTGGTGAGATGATCGAGCGCCGGATCGTCTGCTGGATCCCAGAAATACCTGGTCAGATCCACGATGTACTCATCCGAGACAGAAACGTGTTCGTCTTCCAGCATCGCCTTCATTACATCGGGATGACCAAAGTGCCAGCCGCCGGAAAGAAATCCGTTTCGATTGATCACGCGATGTGCCGGCAAATCGTGACCATGAATCAGCGAGTGCAGGGCAAATCCTACTCCTCTGGCCGATCGGGGCGATCCCAGGCACCGCGCAATCGCACCATAGGTTGTGACTTTGCCGTAAGGAATGCGTTCGACCACGGTGAAAACTTTGCGCACGAACGGGATTTCTTCGAGGTCGGTCACGTGAAATCTCCGGAACGAGGCGTCGTCAGAGGGCGTTATACTTCGAAGTGATCATTACCGTCGCGCTCGACGTTCCCCAACGCCAGCGCCCATTGGAGATTCGCAATTGAAGCGTGGGTTATTTTCCCGAGTATTCGGGGATTCTGAAGACAAAGATATCAAGAAAATCGATCCGGTCGTCGCCGAAATCAATCAGCTCGAGCCTGAGTTCGAAGCGAAGAGCGACGATGAATTACGGTCACTCGTAGTCGAGCTGCGAGATCGCTATCAGAACGGCGAAGAACTGGAGGATTTCCTCCCGGAAGCGTTTGCAGCGACTCGAGAGGCCTCCAAACGAACAATTCAACAACGCCATTTCGACGTCCAGCTTATCGGTGGAGTTGTGCTTCACGACGGCAAGATCTCCGAAATGAAGACCGGCGAGGGTAAAACGCTGACCGCAACCCTGCCGACCGTCCTGAACGCGCTGACTGGCGAAGGGGTTCACTGCATTACGGTGAACGATTATCTTGCCAAACGTGATACGCAGTGGATGGGCCGTATCTATCACTTCCTCGGACTTTCCGTAGGATGTTTGCAGCATGATTCCGCCTACATCTTCGATCCGGACTACATCTCCGAAGACGAGAAGTTGGCTAATCTGCGGCCAGTGGATCGGCGCGAAGCGTATGCTGCCGATATTACGCACGGAACGAACAACGAGTTCGGTTTCGATTACCTGCGCGACAACATGGTGGTTGAACCGGAGAAAATGGTTCAACGGGATCTCAATTTTGCGATTGTTGATGAAGTCGATAACATCCTGATCGATGAGGCGCGCACCCCGCTAATCATCTCTGGAGCTGCGGAAGCATCGACCGACAAGTATTACCAGTTTGCCCAGATCGTGAAGCAGCTGAAACCCGATCGTGATTACGAGGTCAATCTCAAGCATCGCAACGCAACGCTGTCGGAAGATGGCATCGATCGCGTCGAGAGCCTTGCCCAGATCCCGGCTGGTGAAGGAATCTACGATGAGCGTCACATTGATCTGACGCATTATCTCGAGCAAGCGTTGACTGCCGAGGCGGTTTACCACAGGGACAAGGACTACATCGTTCGCGATGGCGAAGTGATCATCATTGATGAGTTCACCGGTCGGATGATGGCCGGTCGCCGTTACAGCGAGGGCCTGCACCAGGCGATCGAGGCGAAAGAAGGCGTCCGTGTTCGTCGGCAAAACGTAACGATGGCCACGATAACCTACCAGAACTACTTTCGGATGTACGAGAAACTCGCCGGAATGACAGGTACCGCCGAGACAGAATCGGAAGAGTTCTTCCGCATCTACAATCTGCCGGTTGTGGTCATTCCGACCAATCGAGATCTCGTCCGCGACGATTTCGGCGATCTGGTGTTCAAAACCGAAAATGGCAAGTTCAACGCCGTGATCAGCGAAATCCAGGAAATGAGGGAACTCGGGCGCCCTGTTCTCGTTGGCACCACCAGCGTCGAGAAGTCCGAAGTCCTGAGCAACATGTTGCAAAAAACGGGTGTTGAGCACGCCGTGCTCAATGCGAAGCAGCATGAACGCGAGGCGGCGATCGTCGAAGGTGCGGGACAACCGGCAGCGGTCACGATTGCGACGAACATGGCGGGCCGTGGTACTGACATCAAGCTGGGTGATGGTATCGCTGAAAAGGGTGGTCTTCACATCATCGGAACCGAACGGCACGAGTCTCGCCGGATCGACAACCAGCTTCGCGGTCGGGCAGGACGCCAGGGTGATCCTGGTTCGTCTCGCTTCTATGTGTCAGTCGAAGATGAACTGATGAAGCGATTCGGTTCGGACAGGATCGGATCCTGGATGGATCGACTCGGCATGGACGAGAACGAACCAATCGAGCACCGGTTCATTTCGAAATCAATCGAGAATGCCCAGACCAAAGTCGAAGGGCACAATTTCGATCGACGCAAGCATGTTGTCCAGTACGACGACGTGATGAACCGCCACCGGGAAGTCATCTATGGTGATCGCAAGAAGATCGTCAAGGGTGAAGACATCCACGAAAAAGTAATCGATCTGATCGCCGCCGAGATCGAGCACATTGTAGCCAGAAGTGTCGGGGCAAAACAGGCTCCGATCGACATCGACGAGATTGTGGAGAACTACAACACCGTCATTCCGAAGCGGACCATAACTGCCGATGATCTTGCTGGTCTTGCCGAGGAAGACATTGTCGAATTCCTGCAGAACGATGCCGATGCGGCTTACGACGTCGTGATGGAGCAGTTCGACGGCGAGCTGATGCCTAAGGTCGAGCGCCATGTGCTCCTGATGGTGATCGACAAGTTGTGGGTCGAGCATCTGACCTCGATGGATGATCTGCGCCAGGGTGTTGGGCTTCAGGCCTATGGGCAGCGCGATCCTCTGGTCGTCTACAAGACCGAGGGGTATCGCATGTTCGGACTGTTGCAGGAGAACATCCAGCATGATGTTGTCCGTGCGGTGTACCGGGTCCAGCCAGTCGCGGCCCAGCAGCCAGTCCAAACCAGGGTCTCCAGTGAGAATCTGGTCACGAATGCGCCATCTGACACGTCAGCCTCGAATGCGCAACGAAAGACGTCGAAGGTCAGGCCAAACGAACCGTGTCCTTGCGGCAGCGGCAAGAAGTACAAGTTCTGCCACGGTGCAGTTCGGAGCAAGATCGCCTGATCTGGGTTCTGATGTCAGCAGATGCAAAAACCCCCGACCCTCAACGGGTCGGGGTTTCTCCTGTTCTGAACAACTCATGGTCCTAGAACTTGCCGTCTTCTCCCTGAATGTCGGCGTAGACTTCCTTGGCTTCCGAGAAAATGCGACTCGCGATGTGCTTGACCTTTTCTCGCTGCTCATCGCTCAGAATCACGAAGTAGATCGCAGCTCCAGCCGCTCCGAGCCAGAAAAGAAGTGACGTACCGTCTTTACTTCCCTGCTGGACAGCCTTCGCACCGGACTTTGATTTGTCTTCAACAAGGTGCGCGGCGTCCGCGGTGCGCTCCTGCACACCATGGGCGAACGAACTCAGTAAATCGTCAGCACGATGAAACTCGGTGGTGAAGGCATCTGGAGCGCCAGCAACGACTGACTTTGTTTTGGCGGCGATATCTTCGAATCGAGGTCGCGCTTCGTCTGCACCGTGCCTCGCAGCATCGCGTGCCCAGGACGCAAGATCGTCGAGTCGTGGTCTGGCTTCGTCTGCTCCGTGTCGGGCGGCATCACGTGCCCGGGACGCAAGATCGTCGAGCTGCGGTCTCAGGTCCTCGGCGCGATGGCGCACCACTTCAGCCGCATCTCGGGATGCCGTAGAGGCAATGCCGGAAGCGCGCTCTGACATCGATTGTGCTCGCGGACCCAGTTCGGATTCAACTGTTTGCATCAATTCTGGAATTCGGGACGATAACTGGTCCGCAACGCGGGTCCCCAGGGAACGGGCGGTCTTGGCCGCTTCCTCACCAGACTTCATCAGCGAGTCCCGTCTACCATTGAGATCGGAAGGCGCATGCTTGACAGCTTCAGATCGCGCTCGCTCAATGCCTTTCCTTGCCTTGCGCGACAGTTTCGTCCAATCAACGTTGGACAGATCGCTGCCGCTCACGTTCAGATCCTTGATCGCCTTACGGCTGTTCTTGCCCGCGCTGGACATGAGATCTGACAGATCCTTTCGACGTGATTCAAGTGCCGAGTTAAGTTCGGCTAACTCTGATTTTCGATCCTCGACCATCCGGCTCAGTATCTGCTGCTCTTTCGAAGAATTATTGCGGCTTCTCAAAAATGCCCCCACTCCGCCGGCAATCCCGGCCATTACCGTCGACATCATCAGTACCTTGCCATTTTCATTTGTTGTTGCCTGTGTCGCGTCTGTCACCCCGCATCTCCTCCGCCTCGATGGCCCATCTTTCCCTGATTACAGGAGCTAAAAGTGTGCCACGACATCATGCTACAGTCAGGGATGATGCTGGTGCATCGAATCCTGAAAGGTGATCCTTAACGGATCGTATCAACCGAGTGTACATTCCATGGCAGTTCACGTGCGCAACGTATCCCTAAACAGCTTCGACGTCGTTGTTATTGGCTCCGGTCACGCAGGCTGTGAGGCCGCCTTGGCTGCCGCTCGAAGCGGATCCCGAACTCTGGCTATTTCCCCGAATCTTGATCGAACCGGATACATGCCATGCAATCCATCGATTGGAGGTCCAGGCAAGTCGCAGATCGTCGCCGAAATCGATGCACTTGGCGGTGCGATGGCCGAAATTGCCGATGTGACAGCACTCCAGGTGCGGGAACTGAACACATCCAAAGGGCCGGCAGTACGTGCGATTCGCGCTCAGTGCGATAAGTCACTCTACGCAATAATGATGAAGGACCGAATGGAGCGGCAGGACAATCTCGAAATGCTTCAGGACGAAGCAATCGGACTCCGCATCGAATCTGGGAAGGTAACGGGAGTTGAAACCCGAATCCGGGGCCTGATAGAGACCCGGGCCGTTGTGGTGACCGCAGGTACATTTCTCCGGGCACGAATGATTTCCGGCGAAACGATTTCGGAAGGCGGACGAGCCGGAGACCACAGTTCAACTGACCTATCGGGATCACTCCTCGATCTTGGAATCAAGCTCCGGAGATTCAAGACTGGCACACCACCGAGGCTCGACTCACGGACGATCGACGCCTCGAAACTTGAACCGCAATCCGGCGACGACCGTCCACTCTGGCTGAGTCGCGAAGGAAAACTCGGATTGCTGCCCCAACAAACCTTGTTGCCAAATACAACAGGACTCTTCGCTGATGTGGATTACGTTGGTGGACGACAACAACTACGCTGCTTTCAGAGCCACACCAACGAATTGACGCACGACATCATACGGAGAAATCTCGACCGGGCACCGATGTACAACGGATCGATCGAGGGCACGGGACCCCGCTACTGCCCCTCCATTGAAGACAAAATCGGTAGGTTCGCTGACAAAACCAGCCACCCTCTATTCCTCGAGCCTGAGGGATGGCGCAGTAATGAGGTGTACGTACAGGGCTTGAGTACCAGTTTACCGGCTGATGTGCAGGATGATTTGCTTCGAACCATTCATGGATTGAAAAACGTACGCATCACCCGCTATGGATATGCTGTTGAGTACGACTCCGTCGCAGGGAGCGAACTTCTGCCAACGCTCGGATGCCGGAGACTGACTGGTCTCTACATGGCCGGACAGATCAATGGCACCTCTGGCTACGAAGAAGCAGCAGGCCAAGGTGTTGTTGCTGGCTACAACGCGGCGAACTGGGCAATGCAGAGAGATCCGCTGGTATTAAATCGTCAAAACTCCTACATCGGTGTGATGATCGACGACCTCGTCACGCAGGTTCATTTCGAACCGTATCGAATGCTCACCTCTCGTGCCGAGTTTCGCTTGATTCTGCGAAGCGATACGGCCGATCAGCGGATGATCGCGATACCTGAAGCGGATGCACTAATCACGACAAATCGGCGGGATGCTGTTGCCGTCGAATCAGGAGATATCGCGACAATGCAGAATCGACTTAGCCATGCCTGGTTGGGAGTGAACGATCGTCACGCCGCTGCATTCGCATCGCAGGGGATACAACCACCGGCTCGATCGATGACCGCGGAGGACATTGCCCGACGCCCGGGAGTCGCTATTCGGTCCGTGATCGAAGCGATGAAATCCATCGATGCATGGAAACTTCCGGACTTTCCTGGGCTGACGATCGACCGGGCCGAAGTAGCGATCAAATATGGTTCCTTCATTGTGAAAGAACGAAACGAGGCAGCTCGACACATCAGGAACGAGCATCAACAAGTTCCAGCCAATCTGGATTTCGCTGATGTTCAGGGTTTACGCATTGAAGCCATGCAGAAGCTCACGCTGCTGCGGCCTTCGACTGTCGGTCAGGCGGTTCGCACTGCTGGAGTGACGCCGAGCGACATCGGGGCACTCCTCGTGCATCTCACCAAACTGCGAGTTCAAACGCCTCGGGAGATAATCTCTGTAACAGCTGGTTAAAAGTTGCAGGAACAGAGTCAGAGGACGATACTTCCGTGGTTCGATTTTCACAGTAGGAAGCCCACCGTTGGTCAATTTGCGTCAGGCCCTTCGTCCAACCCCCCATGAAAAACCCTCCCGTCTCTACCGGATGATCGTTCCGGTGTCCGGTGGATCAGGTGACCAACGGCTTCTCGAAGTCGTATCCAAAATATCTAATAAGCAAAGTGTTGCGATCACGATCGTGTTTGTGGTCGAGGTTGAGCAGTCGATGCCGCTCGACGCCGAACTTCCGGCCGAAATCGAGCGAGGCGAACGAGTGCTCAAATCGGCCCGGATTTTTGCAGATACCTGCGTTCACGGGCGCCAGGGATCGGTTCAGACCGAATTGCTGCAGGCACGATCAGCCGGCGCCGCGATTGTTGACGAAGCGATCGATCGCGACGCGGATGTCATCATGCTGGCTGCAAGTTTGCGCCGAAAGCATGGGCGGATCACCACGGGTGAAACGATCGATTATGTCATGACCCACGCACCGTGTGAAGTGGTCGTCATTCGACTCGCCCAACCAGAGTGGCAGGCAGAAATGATGGGAATGTCATGAAAGTTGTGATCATGGGGTGCGGCCGGGTCGGAGCCCGGGTTGCATCAATTCTCGATCACAACGGTCACACTGTGACAGTGATTGATACGCACCCAGCAGCGTTCCGCAGATTGTCCGGAGAGTTCTCCGGAGATACCGTCATTGGCACCGGCATCGATGAAGATGTCCTGCGAAGCGCAGACATCGACAATGCCCACGCCTTTATCGCCGTAACCAATGGTGATAACCGAAACATCATGGCGGCGCAGGTCGCAAAAACCATTTTCAACGTACCTGAGGTCATCGCCAGAATTTACGATCCAGTCCGCGAAGATACCTATCGCCGACTTGGTCTGACCACGGTGTGCCCGACAACGACCATTTCCGCACTCATCATGGACTACGTTGTCGGCGCCGGTGAACCATTTCGACAACGAACAACCAGGGAGTCCTGACCATGTATATCATCGTTGTCGGGGGCGGCAAGGTCGGATATTACCTGACGAAAACGCTGCTGAACGAAGGGCATGAAGTCCTCCTGATCGAGCGAGATCTGGACAAGGTCGAGATCTACAACGAGCGATTCGGATCGGTCGTCATCGCCGGTGATGGTGCGGAAGCCTCGACCCTCGCCAACGCCGGGGCGGCGCGCGCTAATGTCGTGATCGCCGTGACTGGTGAAGATGAGGATAATCTCGTCGTCTGCCAGATGGCCAAGCAGAAATTCCACGTTCATCGCACCATCGCCAGAGTCAACAATCCGAAGAACGAGCAACTGTTCCGCCTGCTCGGTGTTGATGTCACCGTTAGCCAAACCAACTACATTCTCAACCTGATTGAACAAGCAATTCCCGATCGCGCTTTCATCCACCTGCTGAGTTTGCGTCACGCCGATCTGGCAATCATCGAAGCTTCGGTCAGTGACGATTCGCCGATCAGTGGTCGCAGCATCGATGAAGTGCAGTTCCCGGTCGATTGTGTGATCGCGGCGATTTCGCGCGGTGCCGACATCATCGTCCCCAACGGATCGACGCGAATCGAATCTGGCGACGAGATCATCGCGGTCACGCGACGCGAGCAGGAAGACGATCTTCGCCGGCTGTTGGTCAACGCCTGACGCTCGACACAACAGAGAACGAAGGGCAACCCCGGATCGCATGCGTTCAGGGGTTGACCATGTGAGTCCAAGCATTTGCCTATGGATAAATGCCGCGAAGTCGGCTGAAGTCGGCGACACGATTGATCGCCCCGGCCAGCGCTCCTGTGCGCAGATGCACGTCATGCGTTTGCGACATCTGCAGCACATTGTTGAATGACCGTTGCATGATCTCCTTGAGGCGCTCGTTCACTTGCTCACCAGACCATGGGAAGGCCTGCAATGCCTGCACCCACTCAAAATACGAGACTGTGACACCACCGGCATTCGCCAGAATATCGGGCAAAACGATGATTCCCTTGTCGAAGAGAATCCGGTCGGCGTCCGGACTGGTCGGACCATTAGCTGCTTCCGCAACAATTCGGGCACGAATACGATCAGCATTCTCAGCATGAATCTGACCCTCGAGTGCGGCCGGGATCAGGACTTCGCAGTCCAGCTCCAGAATTTCTTCGTTGGAAACATCTTCCGATTCAGCAAAGCCAATCACGGAGCCAGTTCTCTGTTTGTGCAGTTGCACTGCCTTGAGATCGAGACCGGCAGGATTGTAGATTCCGCCACGAGAATCACTGACCGCGACGATCGATGAGCCAATCTCGTTCATGTATTTTGCAGCCACTGATCCGGCGTTGCCGAACCCCTGAACAACCGTGCGCGATCCTGGAATCTGAACGTCGTACTGCCGTGCCGCTTCCTCGATGACGAATACGCAGCCGCGGCCCGTGGCCTCGGCGCGCCCCTCGGAACCTCCGAGAGCCAGCGGCTTGCCCGTCACCACCCCGGGCACGGAATGCCCGACATTCATCGAATACGTATCCATCAACCAGGCCATGATTTGTGGATTTGTATTGACGTCGGGAGCTGGGATGTCCTGATCTGGTCCAATAATCGGTTGTATTTCGGTGGTGTACCGCCTGGTCAGATTTTGCAATTCGTTTTGCGAGAGCTGTTTCGGATTGACCTCCACTCCGCCTTTGGCACCGCCAAATGGCAGCCCAACGACAGAGCACTTCCAGGTCATCCACATCGCCAGAGCACGAACTTCAGCAATGCTCACATCTTCATGGTAGCGAATCCCACCCTTGGTTGGACCGGGTAATCGACAGTGCTGAACCCGATGGCCGGAGAGCACACGAACCGTACCGTCGTCCATTTCGACCGGAAAGTTGACGGTAAGTTCACGCTCGCAGGAACTGAATCGGTCACGAAGATGCGGTTCGAGATCTATCACTTCGGCCGCGATCTGGAATTGCTCGACTGCGACCTGAAAGAGATCGACGTGTGTTTCTGGGCTTGCCTCACCAAATCCTGGTGATCTTGCAACGTCTACGCTGACGGACATTGGCTAACCTCGCTTGTTTATCGTTTGTTTCGAACGGTTCAGATAACCGCTCCATTAGTGCTCTGTTGAACGGATTGCCTCCATTGCGGTCGTCAGAGCCAGACGTACGGCATCCGGCCGGGCCCGCCCCCCTGTCCGCTTCATGACCTCACCGATCAAGCGGCCCATTGCCGCCTGTTTGCCGCCGAGATAATCCTGTACCACTGCGGGATTGTCCTCAAACGCGGATGCGACCGCAAGTGCAAGTTCATCCTCGTCGCCAGTTGCCAACAGGTTGAGCCGTTGCGCTGCGTCAGCCGGACGCTCCGAAGCACCGAGCTCGGGCAGCAATTCCTTGGCCGACCGCGCCGTAAGCTCTCCAGAAGTGACCAGCGCCACCAGTTCGCGGATCTGATCGGCACCAAGCGCCAGCTCGTCGGCCGGCAGATTCCGAACACGGGATTGCCCCATGATGTCATTGACTGTCCAGTTGACTGTTGCTCGAATCTCGTCGGCTGCTGTGACACCGTGGATTGCCGATTCAAAGACGTCGGCAACTCCGCGCTCGGCTGTCAGTGTGGTGGCATCGCTTTCGGACATTCCCAGTTCGGAGATGAACCGCAGGCGGCGTGCGGTCGGCATTTCGGGCAATGTCGCGAGGAGGGCGGAGACCTGATCGGCGGAAACGCTCAGCGGTGGCAAGTCAGGTTCCGGGAAGTACCGGTAATCGTGTGCCTGTTCCTTGCTGCGCTGGGAAAGGGTGACGCCGGTCGCATCGACCCAGCCGCGAGTTTCCTGATAAAGCTCGCCACCAGCGCTGAGTACTTCACGC
>JBBJOX010000083.1:0-10318 GCA_037724245.1 Thermomicrobiales bacterium
CCGGTCACATCGGTGAATGTCCACGTGGTCAAAATCGGCGATGCCGAGGGACTGGCAGCTGGCGACACTCCCGGACTTGCCGACTGTCCGGCAACCGTCTTCACACCTGCCGCCACCACCCCGGCTATTCCCGCCGCAACAACCGCTCGTCTACTCGGCGTTCTGAACATATCCACTCCATCTCAAAAAATCCGACTCAAGGAGTCAGATATACCCGAGGCCGATGTGAATCTCGAGTTGCAAACCAGTCTCAGAAAAGGGATGTTGGACTTTTGTGTCATGCCGAGTAGAGGTCACCCGCCAGATACTTAAGCCCGAAATCGCAGGCGATAGTGACGACGGTGTGACCTGGCCCCAGTTCCGACGCTAGCTGAATCGCCGCCACGACGTTCATGCCGGACGACGTCCCGGCGAAGGTCCCTTCTTCCCGAGCCGGCCGCCGCGCCATGGTCCGCGCGTCGCCTTCCTCGATCGCCAATACCCAGCAGTAATCTTCAAGCTTCAGCAACGGCGGAACGATGCCGACTCCGACCCCTTCGAAGTGATGACTCCCGGGCCGACCTTGCGACAAAAGCGGCGCGCTGGCCGGTTCGACTGCGATGATTTCCGTTCCCGCTCGGAGTTCACGAAAAGAACGGGATACCCCGGCCAACATCCCGCCGGTGCCCACCCCGGCGCACAACGCATCGATCGGTTCGCCTGTCTGCTCGAGCAGCTCCGTCACGACATCGCGATAGCCGATGAAGACATCCTCATTGTGAAACTGGTCGGTCCAGTACACACCATCCTCCTCGGCGAGTGTCCGCGCCCGCTCGATCATGCGCGGAATCAGATCCGGGGTGATCTGCCCGCCATCACTCGGTTCGATGATCAGCTCACCGCCGAACGCGACAATCGTCCGCAGTTTCTCGCTGGCAAAGGCGTCAGAGGTTACGATCCGCAGTGGATACCCCTTTTGCGCGCAGACGAACGCGAGCGACGACCCTGTGCTGCCACCGGAAAGCTCGATCACCGACATCCCGAGGCGCAAATCACCCCGCCTCTCGGCACCTTTGATGATCGATTTTGCCACCCGATTCTTGTAGGATCCGGTCGGGTTCATGTATTCGAGCTTGACCAGAACAGTCGCCGATCCGGAAGGCACGATCCGTCGCAATCGGACGACCGGAGTATGACCAATGACATCGAGTGTCGATTCCTGAACAGGCATGAGAACCCGCTTTCCGACAAGATTTCACCGTGTCTGATGTGGGACTCAATGTCAGACTATCACGCAAAATCGTTTCCTTGAATGTTGTATTTTTCATCCAACGGTGGTCGGCAATCACAGAGGTTCCGATCGGAATTGCATCGACTTCGTGGAGGGAACCGGAGGGCACGAATCAATCACCACAACGCCCTGCGACGTATTGGAACCTCCCAACACATCCCAGGGCGCTGCACTCAAAACCGATCTGCCACGACGTCTAGAACTTCGCGATGATCTCGTCCGCGATCCGAGGGATGATACCCTCCGGATACGGGTTCGGCACGATCAGGACGAAATGCGTCGCCCCGGCGTCGACGAACGGCTTGATCTGCTCGACCGTCGCCGCCAGATCGTCGGCATCCGGCCGCAACTGCACCGACAGCGCAATCTCCGCCGGATCACGACCGATCGTCGCGCAATGTCCGTGCAACACCTCGACTTTGTGCTTGAACTCGTCGATCGATGAGCCGGTCGTGTTCCAGATGTCGGCATGCCTGGCGACAACCTTCAGGGTCAGCTGCTCCCCTCCTCCACCGATCACGAATGGCGGCCAAGGCTTCTGCACCGGCTTTGGTTCACTGCGTGCTTCCTTGAGCTGGTAGTAGCGACCATCGAAGTCCACCGTCGGCTTCGTGAACAATCCCTTGATCATCTCGCAGGCTTCGTTCATCCGCCGAATCCGCTCACCCGGTTTGTAGAGTTCCAGGCCCATGCTCTCGTGTTCGTAGACATTCCAGCCGGCTCCGATGCCGAAATCGAGTCGCCCCTTCGAAATTACATCGACGGTCGCGGCGATCTTGGCGAGCACTGCCGGATGTCGATACGTGTTTCCAGTCACCATCAGACCGAGGCGAAGGCGCTCGGTCTCGGCGGCAAACGCGGCCAGCACCGTCCAGCCTTCCAGACACGGACCACTGACATCGCCCTGGATCGGTGAGAAATGATCGAACAACCAAGCGTGCTCGATCGCTTCGATCTGATCGGCTTCCTTCCAGATCGGCAGCATCTCTTCGTAGGTCGTGTGTTGCGGCGAGGTCTTGATTCCGAAACTGAGCATGGATCTTCCTCACAATTCGTTCAGGTAGTCGGAGGGTAAACGTGCCAACAGGGTATCGCGATCCGATCAAACGCGCATCAGCCCAAAGACAGAGCACGGTTCTTATGGTATCCAGTGAACGTTCACGGCATGATTCAACCGATATCACGTATCGCCGAAATGTCAGAACTCTGCACGGAGGAAACACAACCATGTTCAATCGGATCCATTCGTCGACGGTCGTCGTCGCTGACAAGAACAAGGCCGTCGCGTTTTATGTCGATAAGCTGGGTTGGGAAGTGAGGACCGACAACGACCTTGGCGATGGCTATCGCTTCGTCACGGTCGCCCCGGCCGGTGGAGAGGCCGAACTCTCGCTGGAGATCCCGCAAGTCACCGTTCATGAAGCGGGCGGTCACTCCGGACTTTCGCTGATAGTCGACGACATCGACACCACGATCGCAACGTTGCTCGAACGCGGTGTCGCCGTCGTCGGGATGGAAGGTGAAGCGATCACCGCCGCGCAGGACATGCCCTGGGGCAATCGTGGAGCCTGGTTCAACGATCTCGACGGCAACACCCACTTCTTCGTCCAAACCGCGACGTAATCCCGCATCCAACCGTAGGGTCACGCCTCGTGTGTGACCTAAAGTCGATTGCCACGAATTCAGGCAAATGAGCATGTATTCCCACGCGCCTCAAGACTATGATTGCCCGTTTTGCCGACTGGCGAACGGGCGAGACACTTCAGGATCCACTCAGGCGGATGTCGTCTGGCACGATACAGATGTCACTGTATTCGTCCCAACTGGTTGGTGGCCGAACAATGAAGGACATGTGCTGATCATTCCAAACAAGCACTATGAGAACATCTATGAGCTTCCGCCCGAGCTCGGAACCCCGATCGCCAGAATCACGCAACGAGTCGCCCTTGGCTTCAAGGAACTTTATGAATGCGAAGGCGTCTCAACTCGTCAACACAACGAACCTCATGGCAATCAGGACGTCTGGCACTATCATCTGCACGTGTTCCCACGATACGAAGGCGATAACCTGTATATGAGCCGACGACGCAATGCCTCTGGCATCGAACGTCGACCCTATGCGGAACGACTTCGCGCATGGCTGGATGATTTGGACAACCCCAAGTAGTACCGATTATTCGGTGCTGAGTTGCTCGATCGCCTTGGCGACGCGCCTGGCCCGGGTCTCAGGATTCTTCGTCCCCTCGATGTTGAGCACGATCGCCCTCTGCTTGCTGTAAGAGAGAGCACTCCACGCTGTCATCGCGTTGGGGTTGTAATCGAATGCGGCAGACAGATCGGCTGGCGCATCCATCTTTCGGGGATCGGTGTCGAGTTCGATCTCGACCTCGAACGAATCACCGGCCTGAACACCTGCCTTCTCGCGAACCTCCGCCGACACTGGCATCATGTAGACGCTGCCCATCGTTGCGACTGTCGTACGATAGGTGAACCCGTTGAACGTGACACGAACTGCCGGTCGTCGTCCCGAATTCAGTTCGACAACGATTTCGTCGGGAACCTTGATCCCCGTCGCGTTCTTCCCCTCGGCCTTCCACAGTGTTGCCCGAAAATTCATCGAATGTCCTCCAAAAGAATGTGCCGCAAGGTGATCAGTCGCAAATTTAGGACATGATCTCATTCCAGGTGCGTGCCTGGTATGGAGAAATGATGAATTCCATTTCAGTTCGCGGCTATTGCCGCTAGCCAGTACCGCCTTACAGGCACTTGGCCGAGCGGTGCCATATAGTTGCAGCGGTTGAATTGAGACAGTGATTCCAGTCAGGAGTATCAGGTTGGCGACAATTCTGCAGCAGCTTCCAATAAATCAGAAAGTGGGCATCGCCTTTTCCGGTGGTCTCGATACCAGCGCCGCGATCTACTGGATGCGTTCCAAGGGTGCGATCCCCTACGCCTACACCGCCAATCTCGGTCAGCCCGATGAATCCGATTACGACGATATCCCGCGCAAGGCACTGGAATACGGAGCCGAAGCAGCGCGACTGATCGACTGCCGAACCCAGCTCGTTGCCGAAGGGATCACCGCGCTCCAGTGCGGCGCCTTCCATATCACTACCGCCGGTGCCACCTACTTCAACACCACCCCACTTGGCCGCGCCGTCACTGGCACAATGCTCGTCGCCGCGATGGCGGAGGATGGCGTCAACATCTGGGGCGATGGCAGCACCTACAAGGGCAACGATATCGAGCGTTTCTATCGCTACGGTTTGCTTGTCAATCCAGATCTGCAGATCTACAAACCCTGGCTCGATGATCTCTTCATTAAGGAACTTGGCGGCCGGGCCGAAATGTCGGAACTGCTCAACGAAGCCGGGCTTGGCTACCGGATGTCGGCAGAGAAAGCCTACTCAACCGATTCGAACATCCTTGGCGCGACTCACGAAGCGAAGGATCTCGAGCAGCTCCATACCGGGATCTCGATCGTCAATCCGATCATGGGAGTGGCCTTCTGGAAGGAAGAGACCAGCGTTCCCTACGAGGAAGTCCGGATCACCTTCGAGGACGGCCGCCCGGTCGCGATCAATGGCGAAACGTTCTCCGACCAGATCGCCCTGATCGAGATGACGAATACGATCGGTGGACGCCACGGTCTCGGCATGAGCGACCAGATCGAGAATCGGATCATCGAATCGAAGAGTCGCGGTATCTACGAAGCTCCCGGCATGGCGCTGCTCCACATCGCCTACGAGCGACTATTGAGCGGGATTCACAACGAGGACACGATCGATCAGTACCGCGACAGTGGTCGCCGCCTTGGTCGCCTGCTTTACCAGGGTCGCTGGTTCGATCCGCAGGCGATCATGCTGCGCGAATCACTTCAACGCTGGGTCGCCAATCTGATCACCGGCGAAGTCACTCTGGGTTTGCGCCGAGGCAACGACTACTCGATTCTCAATACCGAATCCGCCAACCTCACCTATTTCCCGGAACGATTGACCATGGAGAGCGGCGATTCATCCTTCACTCCGCAGGACCGGATCGGCCAGCTGACGATGCGGAACAACGACATCACCGACACGCGGCAGAAACTGGCAGCCTACGTCGAAAGCGGATTGATAAAGCTCTCCGGCAACAGCGCCATTCCACAGTTGACAGGGACCGACGCGATCGACAAGACGTCGAACGAGTAGGTCACAGAGCCGTGGTGTAGACTGGCCGCTGGCGTAACCACAGGTCGCGCCTTTGTTTTGCCAACGCGAATGAACCTTGATTCGGGAGTACGAGTGTTGTGGGTGGATTGATCAGCGGACTGGCCGAGTGGGCCATCGATGTTATCGACGCGCTGGGATACTGGGGCCTGTTCCTGATCCTCGTGCTGGAAAACGTCTTCCCACCGATTCCGTCCGAAGCAGTGCTCCCGCTTGCCGGATTCCTGACCGGTCAGGGTCGGATGAACTACTTTCTGGCCGTGCTTGTTGCGACGTCCGGAGCGGTGATCGGTGCTCTGATCCTCTACTACTTCGGAGGCTGGTTCGGCGATCGGCGGATTCGCTGGATGGTGCGGAAATGGGGTAAGTGGTTCGCGATCACCGAAGAGGATTTCGATATCGCCTCGGCCTGGTTCGATCAACGTGGCACGATCGCGGTCATGGTCTGTCGATGTGTGCCGATCGTGCGCAGTCTCGTGTCGATTCCGGCTGGCATCCGCCATATGGCGCTGGCGCCGTTCATCATTTACAGCGCAATTGGCAGTGCCGTCTGGAACTCTATTCTGATCGGACTCGGCTGGATCGTTGGCGATAACTGGGAAGATATCGAGGGATACGCCGACTACCTGCAGTATGTCGTGATTCTGCTGGTCCTCGCGCTCGTTGCGTTTTACGTATATAAACGCAAGGATCTGCTCCTGAAGCACTTTCTCGGTCGCGGCTGACCGGTTATTAACACGAAGATCACATCGGACATTCGCCAAACTGCTAGGATGAACCCAACGCACCACCTGATTTAGTCGCGCGATACAGCGAACCCCGGTTTGTGATGATCGCCACTCGCGGCGGGGCTATCGCTCGATCATGCTTCATCAGCATCATGAGAACCCACAGTTCACCGTCGCCGAGTTTGCGGTCGCCCTTGCTGTGGCCGTTCTTGGCCTGACAATCGTCTGGACAGCGTTCACATTCGATGCCGGATTGCGCCACGCAGGCACCATTGTGGGCGTTATGCTGACCGGAATCGGTTTCTGGTACGCCGGCGAACTTCTTAGAATACGTCGCTACACCCAGCAGACTCGTACGCCGCTCGTCACCTGCACCCAAACCGACTGGTACGGCTTGGCGGTACTGGCGTTTGCGCTCGTCGCCTATGCCGTGTTGCTCCAGCGCGCTGGTTTCGTACTCGCCAGCACTACGCTGATTGTCGTGGCAGCGCACGGATTGGGAAGCTCGCGGCCGCTGCGAGACGTCGTGTCGGCGGTAGCAATCAGTTCGATAGTGCTCGTCACCTTCGATCTGGCTCTCGGCGTTGAACTCCCCGGCGGCCTTCTCACAAACATCTTCTAGCTTTCGCACGTTAACGTAGCGGTCGCCCTGTGTGGCGACTCCATGTTCCGTGTAGCAGTCGCCCTGTGTGGCGACTCTGTGTCCCGCGCATCACACCTGGTACAACGACAAATCCAGATTCTGCATGAGGGGAACGCTGGTGCTTTACCTATGCATCATCACTCGCGCCCTTGACTCAATCACCTTTGTCGTTCTTGTGATACGACTGTTTGACTGCGGCCCAGGCAACCCGGTGCGATCGCGCTTCATCGTGTTCGTACTGCTCCCAAGCGCTGTTGAAGGCTTCCTTGTAGATGTCCTGCGCGTGCGCCGGAAGATTGTCTGCGACACTGTCAGGCAATTCGGATCGATTCTTGTAAGGCATGCCGTCTCTCCCTGATTGCGAACGGGTAGCAAAACTCGCTGATCATGCGACTCTGCAAACCACCTGCCACCGAAGAGTGCCTAGCCGAGGAATTTCGGCCCGATCGCCAGTGCGTCATTCCCCTGCGATTCAATCACATCGAGATAACGCTCCCACGACAGCATGTACTGCCATGGACGCTTTTCGTTCGTGCTCGTGGGGCCGAGGGGATCGCGGATGATTACATCCTTGTCGTTGAACCCCATCACGATCAGGGCATGGTCGTTCGTCAGCACAACAGGGAATTCATCGCCATCCGGAGTGACCCAGATCGTCGGATCCCAATCCAGGAAGTCGACCGTGCCCTTGAACCAGACAGGTTCACCCACCAGCAGCGCCTTCTCGATCTTGTCTCTGGTGCCGGTAACCGTCACCGCAAGGTCTTCGTGATCGAAAACCTTGCGGATGGCGCTTCCTCGAGCCCGGGCCAGAACATTCTCATTGATATGCCCGGAGAAATGCTCCTCGATATCACCGCCGAAGATGACATACCCACGGTTTGTCATCTCGTAGTAGGGCTCGATCGTTTCGTCCTGTCCGACGATCTCGAGTTGATCGTCCAGTGACAGGTCACTGTCGTACGCCCGGAGAATGATTTCTGCCGAATCGAATTCGCAGGTGAAATGGAAGTACTGACCTTCCTTGATTGGGAGCTGGATGTAGGCATCCCAAGACTGTCCGCCGGCCGTGATCGGATCGGAATCAGCAGCGGCCACACCCACTTTCTGGCCGACATCGGTGGTCGAGTCCATCGGGCGAATGAAGGTGTACGGATCCATGCGTTGCGCGGCGGCCGAGGAACCCGTCCAGAGAAATCGGCTCAACGGTAGTGCCGCTGCACCAGCAACCAGATGGCGTCGTGACAATCGGGGCAGGGTGCGGTGGGAGGATGCGGTCACGGAACTTGTCCTTTTCTGAAAGCAGCACGACCTCACGGCAAGGTCGACATTGCCGCCACAGGCAATTCAGGCGTCTCCTCAAGTTTACGTGACCGGCGAACCTGCCGGTTTCCCGCCTGACTCGATTGACCAGTCCGTAAGGGCTTAGCACCACGCAGAGGCGGGGCAATCTGCGTTGCCCCGCCTCTGAATGGACTCCTCGCGCCTATCCCTTGACTGATCCCGCAGTCAACCCGGCGACCATGAATCGCTGCGCTACCATGTACATCACCGCTACCGGGATCGCCGTCATGATCGATGCCGCGAAGAGTTGCCCGTACGGAAAGATATCGCCGACGATCATCTGGCTCAATCCGACCGGCAATGTCCGCGAGTCTTCTGGCGACACCAGCACGAACGCCAGCAGGAACTCGTTCCACGCACTGGTGATCGAGAAGAGCGCCACCGCCAACAGCGCCGGAAGTGTCAGTGGCAGCACGATACGCACGAAACACTGCAAATGATTTGCCCCGTCCGTCAGCGCCGCTTCTTCCAGATCCTTCGGAATCGATCGGTAGTAGCCCATCAGCAACCAGCAGGCAAATGGCAAGCCGAAGGTTGGGTAGGCCAGCATCAGCGAACCAAGGGAATTGATCAGATGCAGTTCCGTGAAGATCCGGTAGAGCGGAATGAAGAGCATCACCGTTGGCATCAGATAGGTAAAGAGAATGACCGTCGACATCATTCCCGAACCGCGCCAGCGCAACCGCACCAGCGCATAGGCACCGAGCGACGCGACAACAACCGAGATGGTGGTCGAGACAACGGCGACCTGGATCGTGTTCCAGAACCATCGTGGAAACGCTGTATCCTGCAACATATAGCGGAAGTTCTCGAGGGTCCACGGTGCCGGAGCGAACGGCGAGGCCAAGGTTCGAATCTGCTCCTGCGTCTTGAACGCGGTCACGATCACCCAGTAGAAGGGGAAGAGCAGGAAGAGAAGCAAAATTCCCAGAATCAGATAGCTGAACGTGTCGCCCAGACGCTCCATCAGTTTTCGGTACGGACGCTCACGTTCGTTGTTGCCGCGAACGTAGGCATCGTGGGATACCTGTCCGATCTTCTCGCTCACCACCACGAACGGCCAGGCAATCGCGCCGACGATGATCACTCCCAGCTGGGCGAGTTTGGCAAACGGCCAGCCCAGAACCTCGCCGATGGCGGCCAGTGGGCCAGTTTTCGCCTTCGGCTGATCCGTATCCGATTGCATCACCTTGCCGAGGATAATGATCAGCACCAGCAAGGCCGGAACGATCGACATCGCCACTGCGACACCGGCGCTGTAGCGGAGTGAGGAAATCGCGTACTCATAGGAAAGAATCGAGAAGAGCCGTGTTGCACCACCTGGTCCACCACCGGTCATCAGATAAATAATGCCGAACGAGTTGAGTGTCCAGATGAACGACAGCAACGCGGCGACGATGATTACATAGCGCAATCCGGGCAAGGTGATATCGCGAAAGCGATTCCAGCCGTTGGCACCATCAACCGACGCCGCGTCGTACTGCTCCTTGTCGATCGCCTTCAGTCCCGCCAGGAAAATAATTGTGAAAAACGGAATGCCCTTCCAGACATTGACCGCAATCACCGATGGCAGGGCCAGATCGTAATCACCCAGAAACGAGATCCCGGTATCGATGAAGCCAAGCTTGATCAGCAGAATATTCAGACCACCGAAAATCGGGTCATACAAACCACGCCAGGTGAACGCAGCCACAACCTCGGGAATGATCCACGGCAGCAGAACCAACCCGGTGAATACACTCGAGAACCGGAGCCGCGCCCGGTTCAGAATCGACGCCGCCAATAACCCGAACCAGAACTTGAAAAACACCGAAACCACGGCGAACTGAACCGTGTTACTGATCGCATCGCGGAATTGACGATCGTTCCAGAGCCGCTCGTACTGCAAAAGCCCGACATAGCCACGATTGGTAATACCGGTCACGTTGTAGAAGCTGAGACGCACAGCCTCTACGAGTGGATACCCGATCAACCCGATCAACAGAATCGCCGTCGGGGCGATAAAGAGATAGGCGACTGGCCAGTCTCGCCCCAGCGCCCGTCTCGAACGCCGCTGGAATGACGTTTTCCAGTCACCCTTGACAGTTTCAACCTCGATCCGGCGGATTGGCTTGACATCTACCTG
>JBBJOX010000084.1:0-10283 GCA_037724245.1 Thermomicrobiales bacterium
ACCAGATTGCTGGTTCTGAAAATACCGACCAACCGGAAGAAGAGGCTGAAGCTGACACTGAATCGGTAGAAGTTGACCCTCCTGCCGACAACGACCAAATCGCGGTCGAACCAACCGAGTACGTCAAGGTTGGTGAATTCGACACGATGATCGAAGTAACCGCCGAAGAAGACATCTACATCACCTTCGTCGCCGATGGAAATGTCGTGTTCGACGGTGATCTTTCAAACGGTGACAGTACCGGCGCATTCCCTGGCTCGGAGTTCGAGGTCTACACATCATCCGGTGGTGCAACGCTGTTCACCAATGGATGCGGTGAAGAGTTCTACTTCGGTGACGATATGAGCGAGGCCAACTACGAATTCGGCGCCGGCCCAACCTCCTGCGCAGTCGATCCGGCGCAGCTCCGCGGCTGACCACCACTAAACACAGCAAAGAAAAAACCGTCGGACATCGCGTCCGGCGGTTTTTTTGTGAATTGCGGTGCTTTCAGTCGATTGGAACAATGATGTTGATTGCGCCGGGCAATATGCTGAATGTCCGGGGGGTTTCGCCGAAGACATCACCATCGACTTCAACCGGCACGGCATCATCCGAATCGATCTGGATCGTCCTAGCGCGGCGGTGCATCACGAACGGAGATCGTGCCAGACGCATCGTCCCCAGGCTGCCGATCGTACGCGCCAGTTCCATTGGCCGCGTCGCCGTTATGATCAGCACATCGAGATAACCATCATTGTCCTGAATATCGGGATGAATTCTGAGGAGCGGATGGATCACCGAAGGTCCGTTGGCGATCAGGATCAGCGGCGAGTTCACATCGATTATTTCGCCATCTACATCGATCGAATATCGGGACGGCAAATGCTGCATCGCCTTCATCGCGGCCGGCAGATAGGCGAACCAGCCAAGTCGTTTCTTGAGCGATGGACTGGCCAGTGAAAAGAATCGGGCATCGAATCCGGCGCCAGCCATGTGAAGAAAGATGCGATCGTCGCACATACCAGCATCGATGCGACGAAGCTGATTCTTGCCAAAAATGATGCGTGACGCAGCACGCGCACCCAGTGGAACACCTTGCTCGCGCGCGATGATATTGGTCGACCCACCGGGAATCACAGCCAGAGGAATGTCGGAATCGATCAGTGCGTGCGCGCAGTCCCCTACCGTGCCATCGCCCCCGATTGCCACCAGAAGCTTCGCGCCCGAAAGTCGCGCATCAGCGATCTTGCGTGCCTCACCCGGTTGGGACGTCAACTGTATATCCAGATCGATCCCGTCGGGAGCAGCTTTAGTCAGTGACTTGATCAGACGACGCGCATTCTGGCGCGTCGCCGGATTGGCGATCACCAGCACCCGATCGCCCGATTCGAGTCTGAATTCGGGTGTTCCCGGATGATGGTGGTCTGATTCCACGGGCTATCCAACTTCCTCGTCAGGGCCAAACAGGTTTTCGACGATGTAGTTTGCAAGCCAGGTGGCCGCGGCGGTCAGCACGAGGCCAAGAATTCCGCGAGTCGTGTGCTTCAGCATTCCATGGATCCCTTCATCATTCGCTTCAGAGTCGGTCTCTGTCGCCGGTGGCACTTACACCAAGCGGGAACAGGACGACCAATGTAAGCAAGGTTACATCCAGCAGGGTCAATCTGCCGAACACAATGCGCTCCGCACCCGGAAACGTCGCCAGAACGTTGGTGATCGGCGAGGACAATCCGTAGATGAACTTGCCAAGCCAGACCCGGTCACTGATACCAAGCGCTACCAGTACCGTCCGGAAGACAATGGCGGCCGCGATCAAACTGTAGGCAAGCATCAGTAACTCAGTGGCCAACTGCGACCGTGTTGCGTTTGCCTTTCTTCGTCGCGATGCCTGATCAAGCATGATCGCGATCCAGCAGCGAGGTCAGTAGAGACACGATAGCCATTGCCACGTCCCGCTTCGGCAGTTTCGGAAGATGGATTGGTCCCCGATCTGCGAAGAGAAGAGTCGCCTCGCTATCGGAACTGCCGATGGTACCGACGGCGTCATTAGCCACGATCATGGCCAATCCCTTGGCACGTAATTTGGATTCCGCGTACTCGAGGAGATGTTCCGTTTCTGCGGCGAATCCCACTTTGACGAGACCTGGTTTCCCGATTCCAGCAACGATGTCCGGATTGCGAACCAGTTCGATCGTCATCTCCGTCTGCCCGGGTTGCTTCTTGATTTTCTGCTGTGCCTCTGTGGCTGGACGAAAAACCGCCACTGCGGCCGCCATAATCAGGACATCGGCCGAGGCTACTGCTGTTTCGACAGCGTCCTGCATGTCAAGCGCCGATCTCACCCGGACAATCGTCACATCCATGTTTGGAATGTCGACATCCTCCACAGCGATCAGCGTAACCGATGCTCCGAGCCTCCTCGACGCGATGGCAAGCTCCACGCCCATACGTCCTGAGGATCGATTTCCTATATACCGCACCGGATCGATTGCCTCCTGCGTTCCGCCGGCCGTGACAACAACGCGACGACCCATCAGAGGACCCTCGCCAAATACCGTTCGTGCCTGTTCGACGATCCGCTCGACGACAGCCAGCCGGCCGTCCCCGATGGCACCTGATGCGAGACGACCGGTTTCCGGATCGACGACCGTCACGCCGCGTTCGCGAAGAATGGCAAGGCTATGTTGCGTCGCTGCGTGATGCCACATGTGATGCTCCATAGCCGGGGCGATCAGGATTGGCGCTTGCGTCGCCAGCGCTACTGCGGTCAACATGTCGTCGACCAGTCCCAGGGCCAGCCTGGCAATCGTATTCGCCGTGGCGGGAGCAACGATCAGAAGGTCGGCATCAGCCGCAATGGAGACATGTCCGGCTTGTTCGAGCGACCATGGTTCGTTCAATGTCGTGTGAACCTGCCGTCGGGTCAGCGCGTTGAATGTCAGCGGCCGAATGAACGCCAGTGCACCATCGGTTAGGACAACATCCACAATTGCTCCGGCCTGGACAAGTTTACTCGTTAGATCTGCCGCCTTGTACGCGGCGATGCCTCCGGAAACGCCGAGAACGATCCTTTTCCCCTGCAACGTTTGTGAAGTGGTCACGGACTATCTTCCTCGGGTCGACACGTTGCGGGCGATCGCTGTTTCTGCTCCAACTATCTTCGCACGGGTACTCATGCAGATGGATTATCCGGCTGTGGGCTCCGGCTGGATGATTTCCACCTCCTCGGTTGGTTCCGAAGGCTCGATGGAAGGTGCTTCCTGAGTCGGTTCTTCGGTAGGCTCCGGCTCGTCAGTTGGTTCGGGCGGACTGGTCGGTTCCGGTTCGTCGGTTGGTTCCTCATCAGGTTCTTCGGTATCGATCGATTCAATCGGTGGAGCGCCGTCTTCCTCGATCTCGTCGTCTTCCGTGGCCGGGAACACCGGGAGATCGTCGTCTGGCTCATCGGTCGGCGTTCTGGAGGCGCGAGGTTCGGTGGGTGGATTCGGTGAGTCGTCTGCAACGTATTCGTTGTAGGCATAGACGCCGATAGCACCAAGTAACAGAACGATGAGAAACAGGAATCCCCACAGCGCGACCCGGACGCCCGATCCTGCCTGGGCAAGTTGATCCTTTCGTAGGCTCGCTTGCACAGGTCTCACGGGCGTTGGCGGTACGGTTCTCGGCCAGACACCCGAAGCGTCGGAACGAGATCTCATCGCTTGCGTGGTGAGTGGAGCAGCCGGAGCGGCCGATGTGATGACCCGGGTTGCGTGCCCGGTTTGAGTTGGAGGATTGCTCAGGGCACGGGCCATCGCCTGTGCACTGCGGAACCGATCCTGCGGCATCTTCGCCATAGCCTGCAGTACAACGCCATCGTATTGCGATGTACCTGATCCACCCTGCGATGGGGGAATGGGCTCCTGCTGAATGTGAGCCAGCATCATCGCCATGTGCGTTGGACCAGTGAACGGCAGTCTACCGGTTAACAGTTCATAGAGCATCACTCCGACCGCGTAGAGATCAGTAGCTTCCGAAAGTGTCTCAGCTCTCGCCTGCTCCGGGGCCATGTAGGCAGCTGTGCCCACCGTGGTTCCGGCCGTTGTCAAACCGACGTCGACCGAATCCTGGGCGATGCCGAAGTCGGTAACCTTGACCACATCGTCGCGACCGACCAGCACATTCTGCGGCTTGATATCGCGATGAATGATCCCGGCCGCGTGAATTGCCTGCAGCCCGGCCAGTACCTGAAGCGTGATATCGCGCGCTCGTGACGGATCGAGAGCGCCCTCGCGCTGAACCAGATGCTTCAAATCCTCACCGGCTACATATTGCATCGTCAGGTAGAGCGTTGCACCGTCGTGCCCAACGTCGTAGATATCGACGACGTTCCCATGCGAGACGGAGGCGGCGGTTCGTGCTTCGCGATCGAATCGTTGGGCAAATGTCGGATCGCTGGCATAGCTGCGGCGGAGAATCTTGACGGCAACATCTCGTTGCAGGCGGCGATCACGCGCTCGCCAGGTAATCGCCGACGCTCCCGAGCCAAGTTCGGAAATGAGCTCATAACGATCGCTCAGCAGATCCCCGGCGCGAAACTGCTCGTCGCCAGATGAATTGGTCGAACCGCGGTTGTCTGTCAAACTCTCTCGCCTCTGCCGTGATCGAATGCAATTGCGAATGCGAACACCACGAACAAGTATCGCAAGTGGCGTCCACCTTCGATTCATCCCCTTGTAGCGATTGCCAACAGAGGTGAAGATGATCAGGTGGAAAGGGACCATCCGACATGGCAGGACCAGGCAACGGGATCGGACTCGATCCACAAAGACGCTCGATCCTGATCTGGATGTGCGTCCTGATCGCAGTCAATCAGTTTGGATTCGGCGCGATCGTTCCAGTGATGCCGCTCTACGCCGACGAGTTCGGTGTCAGCGAAACGGCAATCGGCTTCACGATCGCCATCTACGGTTTGGCCAGATTCCTCGTCAATGTCCCCGCGGGCGTGATGGCCGACAGAATTGGCCGCCGTGGTGCGTTGACTGTTGGTGGCCTCCTGACAGTCGTCGGAACATTGATCTGTGCCGTGGCACCGGAATACTGGGTACTGCTGATCGGACGCTTCATTGCCGGAGCCGGCGCGGCCTGTGTGCTCACTGCCGGCCAGATTGTGCTGGCGGACATCGCCTCGCCCGCCAACCGAGGTCGTGTGATGGCGATCTATATGGGTGTATTTCTGTTCGCGGTTGGTGCAGGTGCGTTTCCCGGAGGTTGGCTGGCCAGTACCGTCAGTCTCGAATCTCCCTTTATTGCCGGGGCCATTCTCGCCGGAACGGTGACGATCATCGCCTGGTTCGCACTGCCAGAAACGCGTGATCTGTATGAGGATCCGAATCCGGCTCGCCCATCTGATCTAAATGCACCGGCACAATCCATGTTGCGCCGCCTGGCCGCTATTCCCGGATTTGTGCAAATAAGTGCCGTCAGCTTTTCCTCGTTCTTTGCCCGAACCGGCGGACTGTTCACGATCATCCCGTTACTGGCAAAGGACAAGATCGGCGCTTCGGCCAGCGATATCGGGCTCGGATTGAGCATGATCAGTGTCGTCGGGTTGGTGCTTGTATATCCATCCGGCATGATCGTCGATCGATTCGGCAGGAAACGCGTCATCGTACCCTCGATGCTTCTTGCAGGAGTGGCGATGTTGCTCTACCTGCAGGTGACTTCGGTCACCACGTTTCTTCTCGCATCCGTGGTCTGGAGCTGCGCCACCGGGGTGGCCGGCGCTGCACCGGCTGCCTATGCTGCCGACATCGCACCGCGAGGTATGACTGCGTCGACGATGAGCTGGTACCGCTCGATCTCCGATTCCGGATATGTCATGGGTCCGTTGCTGATGGGCCTGATCGCTGATCTGATCAGTCCGGAAGCGGCTCTGGTGGCGACATCAGTGTTACTTGTCGGTGTCGGGATCAGCTTCGCTCTTCGCGCTCCGGAATCGTATGGACGACCTCCCGCAGCGGAACCAACCGCAGCTGCTGTTCCCGAAACCTGACATCAGGCGCCGGGCAGGCGCCACGATCGCGGCGGTGTCGTTGCCTGAATCGGCAGGGTGAACCGAAAGGTTGCCCCTACTCCAACTACACTGCTGACGGATATATCTCCGCCATGGGACTGGACGATGTGTTTGGCGATTGCCAGACCGAGACCGGTACCTTCGCTCCGTCGTGCCTTGTCCGATTTGTAGAAGCGCTCAAAGAGCCGGGCCTGATCCTCTTCGGAAATGCCGATCCCGGTGTCACTCACATCGACAACAACCGCTTCAGATGTCGAGCTGACATGCACCGAGATCGTTCCCCCGGGGGGTGTGAACTTGATCGCGTTATGCACCAGATTGAGCAACACCTGTTCGATTCGACTTTCATCGACTTCGATTCGAGGTAATCCGGCATCGGCGCTGACTTTCAGGCTGAGTTGAGCTCGCTCTATCTGAGGCAACAACCGATCGGCCCCACGATGAACCACAACTGCAGGATCGGCCCAGCTACGACGCAACGGGGCTCGTCCCGCCTCGAGTCGTGCCAAATCCAGTAAGTCCTCAACCAGCGCAGTCAATCGATCGACTTCGCCAATGATTCGCCCGAGAAAGGCGTTGGCCATACCAGGATCCTCGACCGCCCCGGCTTCCAGTGTCTCAACCAGTGCCCGAATCGAGGCCAGCGGTGTCCGCAATTCGTGCGACACATTCGCCACGAACTCCCGACGCAATGTTTCCAGGCGTCGCAACTCGGAGACGTCGCGAAGGACAACAAGTCCCAGCTGTTCCGAAGCATTCGAAATCATCTGTGCCGTGGTAAGAAGGATTTTCCGGTTCAGTCCGTACTCGACCGGAGCTGGCTCGTGCTTTTCACCAGCCAGGGCGGAGCGTAACAGTGAATCGATTTCGTGATCACGGCAGGCCTGAACAAACGGTTGGCCAATCGCGATCGATTCCAAAACCTGAAACATTTCCTCGGCCGCCTCGTTCAAACGAAGCACATTGCCCGCACGATCGGTCAGGACCACGCCATCGCTGAGTCCGGACAAAATGGCTTCCATGCGATACCTGGTCTGCTCCAAAGCGGATCTCGACTCTGACAGCCGCCGTGTCATGGTATTGAAGACGCGGCCCAGATCTCCAAGCTCGGATGTGGTTGCCGGATCCACCCGAACGCCAAGATCGCCTCGGGCAATCGCCACTGCCTGCCGTCGCAAGTCCTGGAGTGGTCCAACGATACGGTCGGAAATCACCAGCGCGAGCGCGATTGTAAGGGTGATTGCGATCGCCGCCGCAATCCAGATTGCACGTTGCATCTCATTGACTGTGCTGTCGATTTCGACAAGTTGCACCGCAAGTCGGACCACGGTGTCCGAATCCGGACTGACGCGAACGGCAACGTACAGAAAACCCTGCTGCAAAGTTTGGCTGGAACGCTCGGATTCACCGAGTCCATCGGCCAGCGCATCGATCACTTCCGGCCGGTTGGCGTGATTTTCCATGGTCGCAAAATCGCTGCTGGAATCGGCCAGCACTGTTCCATTCGAAGAAATCAACGTGATGCGCGATCCCGTGCGTTCGGAAAGATCCTGAATCAAAAGCCGCAGCGTGGCGTCATCTGAGCCCGAGCCAGTTTCTCGATCGACACTGTCGGCGATCACCGACGCCTGATTGTGCATCTCGTCCGATAGTCGATCGATATAGATATCGCGGGCACGTGATCCGAGAAATGTTCCCAGAAGCAGCAGCACAATCGCCACCAGCAGCACGAATGGAATCGTCAGCCGAAGCGTCAGGCCGCGTGGCACACGGCGCTTCCAGCGGGCAAACCAAACGCGGACCCTGCGACGCTGGCGAACGTCACTCCCCATGGGGATGAACGAAGCGATACCCATGGCCACGAATGGTTTCGATGCGGGTCGGTCGGGCCGGGTCGATTTCGATCTTGCTGCGCAGCCAGCGAATGTGAACGTCGATGGTGCGGGTATCGAACGCGAATTCGTATCCCCAGACTTCTCGCAACAGTGCATCGCGCGAGAGAACGATGCCGCGATGCCGCATCAGATACTGGAGAAGATCGAATTCCTTCGGCTTGAGATGGAGCGGCGCTTCCCGGAACATGGCCGTGCGGCGCCGGGGATCGAGCCAAAGATCCCCCGATTCGAGACGTTCGGGCGCATCGATCTGTGCTTCGGTCGGTTGCCCGGCCTTCGTCGGGGACATTTTTGCCCGGCGCAGCATGGCGCGAACCCGGGCCAGCAATTCGCGCATGGCGAACGGTTTGGTCAAATAATCGTCGGCGCCGATTTCGAGTCCGATAACCCGATCGATCTCCTCGCCCTTGGCCGAGAGCAGCAGGATCGGCACAGTCGAAACCTCACGAATCCGACGGCAGACCTCGAATCCGTCGAGCCCTGGCAGCATGACATCAAGCACGACCATATCCGGCCGGCTGAGTCCAATCTGTTCCAGTGCTTCGTTGCCGGTCTCCACTTCGATGACATCGATACCGGCATGTTTGAGGTTGATACCGATCATTTCGCGCAGCGTTTGCTCGTCATCCACAACGAGTACAGTTGCCCGCAGATCACCCCCCACGCCTTGCTGCATCTGAACGTTCCCCGCTTACGATACCTGGGCGATCTCTGTCAGGCTGAGTATATCCAGTTGTCAGTGCCAGTCATGAACCAGTTCGACGATTCGGCCAAGCTGAGTCGGCTCAGTTTGCGGGAGAAGGCCGTGTCCAAGGTTAAATATGTGTCCTGATCGTCCAGCTGCCCGGCGCATAATGTCCTCGGTACCGTGCTGCACGGCATCCCACGGGGCCATCAACAGCGAATTGTCCAGATTCCCCTGGATGCCAGTACCCGCTGGCAAGCGATTCCAGGCTTCGTCGATCGGAAGTCGCCAGTCAACGCTGACCAAATCAGGCCCGGTTTCACCGATCATTTCCAGCAATTGCACAGTGCCGGTACTGAAGTGGATGGTCGGGGCCAATTCCTTCAGCTCGGAGAAGATCCTGTTGGTATACGGAAATACGTACTCGCGATAGACGTCCGGACCAAGCAATCCAAGCCAGGAGTCGAAAAGTTGCACCACATCGGCCCCGGCGCTGATCTGTCCCTTGAGATAGAGGATCGTGACATCGGTAATATTTGCCATCAACTGGTGCCAAATCTCCGGTGATCCAAACATCAGCGCCTTGGTCCGAGGATATTCGCGACTCGGCCGACCGTCGACGAGATAGCAGGCCAGCGTGAATGGTGCCCCGGCGAATCCCAGCAGTGCAGCGCGATCGCCAAGTTCCCTGCGGAGCAGTTTCAGCGCATCCAGCACATACGGCGTGGCCTCTTCCGCATCGAGTTTGGTCATATGGGCAACGTCTGCCGCTGTCCGGATTGGTGACTCGATGACCGGACCCACTCCGGGATCGATACGGAACGGAATGCCCATCGCGTCCAGTGGCAGCATGATATCGGCAAACAGCACTGCGCCGTCGACACCAAACCGATCGACCGGCATCAGTGTCGCTTCCGCTGCCAGTTCCGGATTTCTCGCGACTTCGAGGAAGGAATGTCGTTCCCGCAGTGCCCGATACTCCGGCAATATCCGGCCCGCTTGCCGCATAAACCAGACCGGAGTCGCATCGACCGGCTGAAGATTTGCCGCGGCCAAAAGCCGGGCTCGACCGGTCATAGACTCTACTTTGCTATCCAAAAACTGAACCCTCGTCTTCCTTTAACCATTTCGCGGCGTCCCTGGCATGATACGTAATGATGCGCGAGGCACCAGCCCGCTTCATTGAAAGCAGAGTCTCGAGGGTGACTCGTCGTTCGTCGATCCAGCCCTTTTCGGCTGCAGCCTTGATCATCGCGAATTCGCCGGACACGTTGTAGGCGGTAATCGGAAGATCGAACGTATCGCGAGCACGGCGCACAATATCGAGATAGGCCAGCGCTGGTTTCACGATCAGCAGATCGGCTCCCTCGGCAATATCGATCGCGATTTCACGCAGAGTCTCCCGGCCGTTTCCCGGATCCATCTGATGTGAGCGACGGTCGCCGAAGGCCGGGGTACTCCCGGCAGCCTCGCGAAACGGCCCGTAATAGCCTGACGCGTATTTGGACGCGTACGACATGATTGGCATCTGCGCGGCCCCGGCATCATCAAGTGCTCGCCGAATGGCAGCAACCCGGCCATCCATCATGTCCGACGGTGCAACAATATCGGCACCGGCCTCGGCATGGCTGACTGCGGTTCGAGCCAGCAGCGGCAATGTCCGATC
>JBBJOX010000085.1:0-6798 GCA_037724245.1 Thermomicrobiales bacterium
CGTCATACTGCTGCATGATTTTCACGGATTCACCACCCGAGAGACGTGCGAGATGTTGGGTATCACTGCCACCAATCAGCGCGTCATTCTTCACCGGGCACGCTCCAGACTTCGGTTGGTTCTGGAACCATATCTGAAAGATAACGACGATGAACCGCGAAATGTCTAGCGGCGAGCGTGCCGAGCGCGATGATCTGACGTGCAAGGAATTCGTTGACCTTGTGACGGACTACCTTGAAGGCGCGCTCGATAAACGATCTCGGGACCGATTCGAGGCACACCTCGTCGATTGTGCCAATTGCTCGGTTTACCTTCGCCAGATGGAAGAAATCATAGACGCAGTTGGCATGTTGCACGAAGCGGATCTATCGCAGTCGGTCCGCGATGAGTTGATGATCCGGTTCCGGAGTTGGAACGTCGAAGTCTGATCGACCTTTCCAGTCGTCGGGATCGACCCCTCCAGCGAAGTATTACTGGTTACCATTGAACGTTTCCTTATCAGATTCAGGGTGATGCGTGCTTTGTCGTCATGTGAATGCGCATCCTGTGCCACTAGAAACCCGGAGCTACCGGTTTTTGCACAAAGAACCTCAAGGCGAACTGCTCCGTCGACACTGCAGACTGGCCATACGTTGGATACTGTAGCGATGAAGCACGTCCGATCCGTATCCGAAGAACGCGCGACACCCTCGTGGCGAGCAATTGCACATGGGTATGTTGTGCTGCCGCACGCGGTTCCAATCATTGTGGTGATGTCAGCGACTGCTTCGTTCGCGCTGATTGCATCCGGTGGCTGGCCCGGAGTCGGCCCGATGCTTCGACTGCTGGGTGCGATGTTTGGCGGTCAATTGGCGATTGGAGCGGTCAACGAGCTGGTCGATGCCGATCTCGATGCTATCGCCAAGCCATCCAAGCCGATACCGGCCGGGCTCGTCTCCATGTGCGGTGCCTGGGCGGTGACCTTGCTCGGTCTGGTTACAATGACCGTACTGAGCCTGACCTTTGACATCCCGGCGTTTTTCCTCTGCGCGCTGGGAACTGGCACCGGTCTCGCCTACAGCCTCTGGTTCAAGCGAACCATCTGGTCATGGATTCCTTATCTGATTGCCCTTCCACTCTTGCCGATCTGGGTCTGGGCGTCGCTGGAATCGGTCGATCCCGGGTTGTTTGCGGTCTACCCGATCGGCGCGGCGGCAGTGATCGCCGTGCAGATCGCGCAATCGTTACCGGATGTCGAGGCAGACCGACGGAGTGATGTGAGGACGTTGGCGGTTGCCCTCGGTGCCGAGCGCGCCCGTGCCGCCTGCTGGGGCGCACTTCTTCTGGCGTCGGTGCTGGCATCGGCACTCGCACCGTGGCTGACCGATCGTCCCGCGTTTGTCTGGATTGCCGCGATAGGGACACCCGGATTGGTCGGTATCAACGCCTTACTATGGAAGAGAGATGCGCGACGAGGGGCGCTCGCGTGCTTCCCCTGTGTTGCATTTGCCGCGGTAGGACTTGGCATCGGCTGGGCCGCGGCACTTGTCGGCTGACCGGATACGCCCGGTGCTGCTGGCATGATGTCACGATGTGGATGCCGCGGCTCCCGGAGTTGGTTCGCAACCTGCGTTACGCAGCATCAGGAGATACCAGCACATGGTCACGGCAATACAACGAGCGCGCGAAGTTGGACAGCGATTCCTGATCCCGCCGGAACGCAGCCTGGATATGGAAATTCTGGACGCCAATGTCCACGATCCAGGTGAACTGGCCGAAAACTTTCGCGATATCCGTCGAGTCAATCACCTGCTTGGCGGAACATCGGTGATTCTACGGCAGCTGCCATCGTTGCTGGATGCCGTTCCTGCCACGCAATCGATCTCGATTCTCGATCTCGCAACCGGCACCGCTGATATTCCGCTAGCCATCGTTCGCTGGGCGAAGCGCCACGATCGTACCGTGCAGGTTACCGCGAGCGATGTCTCCGATCAAATTCTTTCCATCGCGCGCGACGAAACACGGGGGCATCCCGAGATTACGATCGAACGCCATGATGCGCGATCGGTTCCGCTGCCAGACAATCAGTTCGATCTGGTGATCTGTTCGCTTTCCCTGCATCATTTCGCACCCGAGGATGCTGTTCAGGTCCTGCGGGAAATGCGCCGGCTCGCCAGGCACGGCATCATCCTGAACGACCTGTACCGAACCCGGGCCGGATATGCTCTCGCGTGGATCGCCGCGAGAGTGACGACGCGGAACCGGCTCACCCGCAACGACGCACCGCTATCCGTGCTCCGTGCATACTCACCAGACGAACTCCGGGACTTGTTGCGTCACGCTGGTTGCGATACCGCAACAATTACCAAACATCTCTGGTTTCGGATGGTGGCGGTGGAACGCAGGGTGAATCATGTACGCAGATTTTGAGGCGATTGTTGTTGGTGGTGGACCAGCCGGAAGTACGATCGCGGCCGCTTTGGCCGAGTCCGGTCATCGGGTATTGCTGCTCGACAAGGCACGATTCCCTCGTCAAAAACCCTGCTCGGACTACATCAACCCTGCCGCCTCACAGCTTCTCTTCGACCTGGGCGTGCTGGACGATGCCCTCGAGCTCGGCGCACGCCGGATGGACGGCATGGTCGTTCATTCACCGAACGGTGCGCAGTTCACGGCGGATTACGCCAGGGCGGAACCAGGTCGGGCCGCACTTGGGCTCTCGCGCAAGGTGCTGGACAACCTTCTGCTCGAGCGAGCCAAAAGCCACGGCGTTCATGTCGTCGAACAAGCGCATGTTCGTGAGGTCATTCAGCATGCGGGTCGCGTTGCCGGTGTAGTTGCGTCGATCGATGGCGCGCGTGAGACACTTCGGGCACCCATCGTCATCGGCGCGGATGGTCGCAATTCGGTGATCCGGCGAGCTTTAAACCTGGAAATTCCCTTGCGCTGGCCACGCAAGACCGGACTCGTGACGCACTACCGTAACGTGCGCGATCTCGACCGTCTGGGCGAAATGCACATTGGCCAGCGTACCTACGCCGGCTTTGCCGTTATTGAAGACGGATTGACCAATCTCACGATCGTATCTGATGTGAAAGACGTCGCAAATCGCAAGGGCTCGATCGATTCGTTCTTCGCCGATGCACTGGAGTCATTACCCGAAGTGTCCAGAAAGCTGGACGGGGCAGAGCGGATCGGCGGTATTCGCGGGGTGGGATCGATGGGCGCGCGTGCCCGCCGGATATCCGGAGACGGTTTTCTCCTGGTTGGCGACGCCGCCTCATTTCTCGATCCATTCGCTGGTGAGGGAGTCTACGAAGCGATTCGGGGAGCCCTGCTCGCGGGGCCGATCGTGAGTGCGGCGCTCACGGCCGGTAATTGTTCGGCCCGGCCGCTTCGCTCCTACTCACTGTTGCGCCATCGACAATTCACTGCCAAGCGTGCGGTCAGCTGGATTGTCCAGGGTTTCATCAACAACCCGCCAGCAATGAACTATGTCACCGCCCATCTGGCGGAACGGGAGGAACTGGGTCTCACCCTGAGTGGTGTGCTTGGAAGTTTCCAACCCGCCAGTCGGGCGCTCTCTCCGGTTTTTCTGGCTCGATTATTACGTCCGTAAACCGTCACCTATCGAAGGAAGCACATGCGTACAGCAGATACCGTCAAGATGGCAGGGGATTTGGATCGGATTGTTGCCCTGGCGGCAGACACCGAACGTTGGCCAATTATTTTGCCGCATTACCGTTGGGTAACAGTGCTCGAAGGCGGCGGTGATCTGAAAACCGTTGAGATGGCCGCTCGTCGTGGCAGAATCCCGGTCAAGTGGCGAGCCGTGCAGCGGGTTGAGCGGGACGGCGCAACGCCGGTCATTCGTTTTACCCACATTGGCGGCGTCACAAAAGGAATGGACGTCGCCTGGACCTTCGCCATCGAAGCGGATAGTGTTGCCGTCACGATCGATCATAACTTTCAACCGCCGTGGCCAGTCGTCGGCAAAATCGTTGCCGACCGGATTATCGGTCCGCATTTCGTCAGCGCGATTGCCGGGAAGACGCTCGCCACGATCAAGGGTATTGTCGAAAATCGCGAACCTCGTTTCGATCCCGATGGCCGGGCACGCTCATGACGAATCACCAATCCAGCATGGACGTGATGACATCCACAGGGAAGCACCGAGTCGCGATTACCGGAATCGGAGCAGTTACACCGATTGGTACGGGAGTGGAAGCGCTCTGGGCGGGAGTGCGCAAGGGGAAATCCGCAGTCACGACGATCACCCGGTTCGACACGACTGGCATCCCGAGCAAGGTGGCGGCTCAGGTCTGCTTCGATCCGCTGGATCACATGTCGCCAAAACGGGCGAGGCGGCTCGATCGATTTTCTCAATTCGCCCTGGTCTGTGCGCAAATGGCGCTGGCCGATGCCGGGCTCGCGGCAGAGGATGTGGCCGCGGACGGTGCGGGAATCTACATCGGTTCGGCTTTGGGTGGAGTTGCCTTCGCCGAGGAACAGCACGAGAAATACATTCGCGAGGGGCCGCATCACGTCAATCCACTGCTGGCGTTGTCGGTATTCGGAGGGGCCGGATCGTCGAATGTCACGATCGAACTTAATTTGACCGGGCCCTCGCTCGCCTACGGCAATTCGTGCGCGGCCGGTGTGATCGCGATCGGTGAAGCGTCGCGTCTGATCCAGGATGGTCGGGTCCCAGTAATGCTGGCCGGTGGCGCCGAGGCACCACTTGCGCCACTGACGTTCGGCGCATTCGCGATGATCCGGGTTCTCAGCACGCGTAACGACACGCCGGAAACATCCAGTCGTCCATTCGATAGTGGTCGCGATGGTTTCGTGATCGCCGAAGGCGGGACGGTCCTCGTGCTCGAATCGTTCGAGCATGCCCTGGCCAGGGATGCACAGACCTATGCCGAACTCGTCGGCTACGGCACGACCAGCGATGCCTTTCACATGACAGCACCGCACCCGGACGGGACTCATGCCGCCCGGGCCATGAGTGCCGCGATCGAGAGTGCAGGATTGCAGCCCGAAGACATTGGCTACGTCAATGCGCACGGCTCATCGACCGTGCTCAATGACTCCACGGAATGCAAGGCAATCCGCCTCGCGCTGGGTAATCATGCGGAAAAGATCCCGGTCAGCGGCACGAAAGGTCTGCATGCCCACGCCCTTGGCGCGACTGGTGCGATGGAAACCGCGATCTGTGCGTTGTCACTGGAACGAGGGCATCTCCCAGGCACGGCTAATCTCCAGAATCTCGATCCTGCCTGCGATCTCGATATCATTCCCCCTGGTGGGCGTGACCAGCAAGTCGAGCATTTGCTCTGCAACGCCTTCGGCTTCGGTGGTGTCAACGCCAGCCTGGCGCTGAAAGCTGTGAGCAGGTAGAACCCCGCAACCTCCGGTCGCCGAAATCGCGCAGGTGCCGTGGCTCATAGGCAATGCTGCAGGCATTGAGCGGCGAAGGCCGCGCCCCTTGTCCCGGCACGCGGATCCGCCGCGTCGCCAGCGTTTTCGGTTCGCTGGTTCAACCGACGTAGGTCACTTGGGGCGCGTTATTCGGTGGGGATGGTGTCGTCCGGTCGCGGACCCGCGTCATTGAGATCGGTTTCGCTGAGTCGATTGATCACCCGAACCTTGAGATCGGTGTCCACCAGAACCTGGCAGGAGATGCGCGTTGCAGCGAGACATCGATCTCTCGCAGCAAACGGTCCCGCTCGCGATCTGTCATCGATCCGACGTCACCATCCAGAATGTCGACCCGGCAGGTCGTACACCGTGCATTGCCACCGCAGCGATGAAGGATGTCGATGCCCGCGTCCTCGAGCGCGACATCGGTCCGGCCCACAATGTCCCGCAGCTGTCCGGGTTGCCCACCCGGCACTCAAGTCGAAAAAGCCGATGGAATCAAGGGTTTTTGGCAACGAAAACCCATTTAGTCACCATTCAGTCACGAACGTGCCCACACGAGACTGAAGTATCGGACCCATCGAGACCGAGAAAGTTCCAAGCACTGTCATCACCGGTGACGACGGTCACGCTTCGAGTCTGCGAAGCGTATCCGGTACCGGGACCACGATTTTCGGCAATCACAAGTGATTCGGAACGATGCGCTCCACGAGTCGAAGTTTAGGCGATCACATTGCCTCGGCCCGTATCCGCGTCGATTCAGGTACATTTCATCCCAGGTGATAAAAGCCCCAATACTCCGGTCTTCCACCGGGAGACCAGTGTGTTTGGGCCTTCGTGAGCTAGGGACCGTACTGAATCCGATACCAGGGCGATCCGATGTAGGGCATCGGTATCATCAGGCTAGTTCCTGTGACCGTTGCCGCCTATTGTTCGGTGTTTTCCGACATCAGGTAGACGGTAACCTGAATCTGGTCATCTCCGAGGCCAAGAATCCCCTCTGAGTCCTCGTTCAGGATGGCGATGCCGCTGACTTCGGAGTCAGTGGTAGGCACCAGCGCGAAGACGAGGCGGCCATCCGACTTCATTCCGGCAATGTCGCCGCAGGCAACGATCGAGTCGAAATCGTTTGGGCTGGCGTGAACAACGACGACATACTCGTTATTTCCGAGCGTGTCGAGATTGGCATCGATCGTCGCCGACGTCTCGAGGACCGGCGCGATGGACGTCGTTCCGAGAACTTCGGCGTCGTCGCCCTGCCCGTAAGGAACTGTATTATCGATGTCCCAGGCAGGCTGGGAGACCGGCGAATCGCATGTGCCCTCGTGAATGGCCACTGGATAATCTGTCATTCCGGCCATGCCGGGTGTCGACTCCTGGGCTATCGCCGTGGTT
>JBBJOX010000085.1:6808-10266 GCA_037724245.1 Thermomicrobiales bacterium
CAAATACAAGCGGCAATGACTTTAGAAATTCGAAACAAAATGGGCATCCTTGTGCTTTGACTGGCCCGAGAGCCATGGGGAAGAAAACTCGTGCGGCTAGACAGCCACATGCGACCGCATGGGATAAAGCGGAAACCTACGACTGATCGGGAGTCGTTTGAGGATCGACGGGAACCATCGGTGTGTAAATCGATCCAAGGTACGGCGGATAACCCCACCAGTTATAGACGGAGGCGTAGTAGGCCGGTCGGTCGGCTAGTTCCGGATCGTAGTATCCCGGCGTATCCGCCATTGCATCACGCTGGCGATCAATGTGCACCGTCGTGTCGTCGACGCTCGTAACGGCATCGGCCGGAATAAGGAAGTGCGTTGCGCCGATCCCAAGGAAGCCACCATGGGCAACGCGCAACAAGTGAACGCGACGGTCCTGCTCGTCGATGAGCAGATTGTCGACCTTCCCGATGCCGTCTCCATTCCGGTCCACAACATCTCGCCCGCGAAGATCTTCCTCAGCGTTCGAGAGCATGAGCCCCGATTCATTAAGTGGCAACAAAGTGGGTATCGCATTGGTGTCAGCCATTGAAGTTGGTCCTTTCATCGAGGTCACTGCCATTCCCAGGACCAAACGGTTATTACGCCTTCTCTCTGCCCAATGAGATGCAAATAGAGTGCCACGCATTACGGGCGGGAAAGTATTCAAGGTAGATTTATTATGTGAAACAGGTATGACGTCCACTGCCGCACCAGAGTGGTGCGTGGGCACGCCACGATCGTTCTCGCACTGCGTCGCAGGCGGCGCCGGCGTCATTCTGTTGAGTGGTTCGCACCCTGTGTCTGCTCGGATGCCAGGCGCTCGTGCGGAAAACCAACGATATCGGACGGGGCAGAGGCGAGACCGATGTCGGCCGAATCGAATTCGCGAACGATCTCGCATCAACGCGGACTGATCTGCGCTATCGTCTCGGTTCCGTCTTGATCATTGGCGGCCGAGATGCAGGCGATGGACCAGCGTTGGAAGCGTCAGCCCCTGCACTACCAGCGTGAACAGCACGACACCAAATGCCATGGCCGTGAGTTCGTCCCGATAAGGCACGGTGCTTGGCAGAGCCAGAACCAGCGCTGCTGTCAGCGCTCCCCGTAATCCACCCCAGATGAGTAGCACGGCTTCACGCCACGTGTGCGCTGGATCGTGTCGCCATGGCGTAATCCTGCCAGCGCCTGCCGTCACCAGTACTCTTGCCAGGAGTACGGCCAGGATGGCAACCGTCACCGACCACCCGTTTTCCAGCAGATCCTCTACATGCACGCTCACTCCCAGCAAGAGGAACACGATCGCATTCGCAACGAATCCGAGAAACTCCCAAAGGTCGTCGAGCAGATCGCGTGTGGCGGCCGACATTCCGATTGTTCGACCGTAACTGCCGTGGATGAATCCGGCTGCCACACAGGCCAGGGCACCCGAAGCACCAACCCGGTCTGCAATCAGATAGCTTCCATAGGCCACACTGACTGATAGGAGCATTTCGACCAAGTGCTCGTCGACAGAACGAGTCAGGCGAGAACTGGCCAAGCCAATCACGCAGCCAATCGCGACCCCACCGGCGACTTCCAGGCAGAAAGTGGCTAGACTTGCACTCGCACTGAAGCGACCAGTCACCACCCAGTCCAGCAGCACAATGTAGAGAGTAATCGCCATGCCATCGTTGACCAGACTCTCGGCCTCGGCAACCAGCGACAGGCGATGAGATACTTTCAGTTGCTTAAAGACGCTAAGCACCGCAACCGGATCTGTTGCCGCGACGACCGTACCGAACAGAATCGCTGTCGCCACCGGCAGATCGAGTAGCCACCAAAGCACCCATCCGACAAAGAGCGCAGTGAACAACACACCGGGAACCGCCAAAACGAGAATTGGTCTGTAAAGTGACCGAACTTCGCGAGCATCGATCCGGAAGGCAGCATCGAACAGGAGGGGTGGTAAAAAGACAAAGAGCAGGACTTCAGAGTCGAGCACCGGAATGAAGCCGAGATGACTTGCCTCGAGCGCAAGTCCACCGATAACCAGCGCGACGGCATACGGAATGTTGAAGCGCCGCACGATGATGCCTACCAGGGTTGCCGCAAGCAACAGCCAAGCGTACCGTTGCACTGTCTCGATAACTACCGACTCTTGCTGTGATTCGCTGGCAACAAGCAGGGCGAATTGTCTCGAGATGTCTTGGATTTCCAGCACTGTATTCCTCTGTCGTGGACAGGCAATCGCTTGGGGGGATTGCGAAGCTCATTTCGTGACCATATGATCACACTTGCCGTACCGTACTGTGATTGTGAGCGGTGGTCAGGGGGAGCTGCAAGTCAATTGGCGCGCTCGAAGTTCTTCCCGAAGTTGAATGCCGGTGATCTGACGTGCAAGGAATTCGTGTCCTTCTGACGGACTATTTTGAAGGTGCGCTCGATCAACGATCTCGTGAACCCGTCATGTGCGGCGCCGTACGCGAGGCCTCGTAGAACAGTGGTTCGAGAATACTGGCCAAAGGTGACTGTACTTGGTCGAACAGGAGTTCAACGTCGACTCACGCATCTCGATCACCTTTGATCCTGAGTTCCTGGTGATGCCGTACCAGCTTGAGCAGTCGATCGCACCAGCATTCATCTGTGATCTAAAGACGGTTCGACATGTACACATCGTGGACTTCGCTGGCCTTTCCCTGGATGCAGATGGACAACGCCAACTTCAACCGAGAAGGAATGGTGGATCTCGCAGACAATGTTTCGTTTCTCCGCTAGCGTGAGTTCGACGGGACGTTCAACCTCAAGGCGAGCGCAGCAGGACGTTTTCCCTACACGTCTGAATGATCGCTCAGGATTCCCGATCCCGGTATGCAGCCGCTTCCTGCCCATGAGGGGAGATCGTCGGAGGAGCATCTCGACCTGCCAGTCGAACCTGTGCGGCGCGCCATCGTCCCGTTTCATCCGCTCAGCCTCACGTGCGACGCCATAGAACGCCCAGGCCCACAAGCAAGGTGTAAGCAGGTGCCAGTCTGTCTCTGAAAGTGACGAGATTTCATCGAAGCCCAGGACGACACCGTCCCGGCGTGCTCGCCAGGATAGGGCGAATTCGGCGACGCGAAGGTCAAGGTGAGTCCCCTTGAAGTCGAGCACACCGGAGAGCTGATCGCCAACGAACAGGAGATTCCGACTGGTGAAGTCGCCGTGGATCACCGCAGTCGGTGAGGAATCGGTCACGTCGGCGAATCAGGCTTTGGCGATCTCGAGGTGCCACTGCAGGATACGACCCTGTCGAGGAAAGTTGCGATCGACGAAGCGTACGGCGTCGCCTAGTCGCGAGTCGAAAACTACCTCCCGGACCGGTGGTAATCCGACTCGGCGGACGGCGGGAAAGGTACTTGTGGTCGCATGAAGTTCGGCCAGGAGCCTGCCGCGGCGCCGATCCTCGC
>JBBJOX010000086.1:0-7292 GCA_037724245.1 Thermomicrobiales bacterium
AAGCGGCCCTATTTCGGAATCTGTCTGGGTCATCAGCTCCTGGCCCGCGCCATCGGTGCCGAAACCACCAAGCTCAAGTTTGGTCACCGCGGCGGAAATCACCCGGTCATGGATTACCGAAACGGAAAAGTTTCGATCACGGCGCAGAATCACAGTTTCAAGGTCGAAGGGGAATCGATTCCCCGCGGCGATGGCTGGCAGGTTGCCCTGCGGAACCTGAACGATCAGTCGATCGAAGGACTTTCGCACGAAACGCTGCCAGTGCTTTCGGTACAGTTTCACCCGGAAGCCTCACCTGGCCCCCAGGACAATGGCTATCTCTTTGACGATTTCATGACAATGCTGGGTCAGCGATAAATGACAGGTACTCGACAACAACCAGAAAGTGTCCTGGTGATTGGATCGGGCCCGATCATCATTGGACAGGCCGCCGAGTTCGACTACGCCGGAACCCAGGCCTGTCGCGCTCTGCGAGAGGAGGGCGTTCGGACCATCCTCGTCAATTCTAATCCCGCCACGATCATGACCGACGAAGACGTCGCCGATGCCGTCTACATCGAGCCACTTACCCCGGATGTGATTCGCCGGGTGATTCAGCGTGAACGACCGGAAGGTCTGCTGCCAACCATCGGCGGGCAAACCGGACTCAATCTCGCAGTTTCCGTGGCCGAACTGGGAATTCTCGATCAGTACAATGTGCGCCTGCTCGGAACCCCACTCGAGGCCATCAAGAAGGCAGAAGATCGGGCCCTGTTCAAGCATCTGCTCGAGGATATCGGCGAACCAGCGATCCCCAGCATCGTGATTCACTCGGTCGAAGAGGCTCGGGAGTTCGCCAAATCGACGGCGTTGCCGTTGGTGATTCGCCCCGCATATACGCTCGGCGGAACCGGTGGCGGTATCGCATTCACACCCAATGAGCTCGATAGCATCGTCGCCAGTGGGCTCAATGCCAGTCCGATTGGCCAGGTATTGCTGGAGCGGTCGCTTCTCGGCTGGAAGGAAATCGAGTACGAGGTCATGCGCGATGGTGCCGACACCTGCATCACCATCTGCAACATGGAAAACTTCGACCCGATGGGTGTGCACACCGGTGACAGTATCGTGGTTGCGCCGTCGCAAACGCTTTCCGACCGCGAATACCAGATGCTCCGCACCTCCGCGCTGAATATCATCCGATCACTCGGGATCGAGGGCGGCTGCAATGTGCAGTACGCACTCGACCCCAACTCGATGAACTACGGAGTGATCGAGGTGAACCCGCGTGTGTCTCGCTCGTCGGCGCTGGCGTCGAAGGCGACGGGATATCCAATTGCTCGACTTTCGGCCAAGATCGCGATTGGAAAGCGTCTCGACGAACTGACCAACGTTGTTACTGGTAAAACGACCGCCGCCTTCGAACCAGCGCTCGATTACATTGTCGTCAAGATTCCTCGCTGGCCATTCGACAAGTTTCCGACTGCGGATCGGACGATCACGACCCAGATGAAGGCCACCGGCGAAGTGATGGCGATCGATCGATCCTTCGAAGGCGCTTTCCAGAAAGCCGTGCGCTCCCTCGAAACCACCGGCAAGGACATCGCCTGGGAGGATCCAGCCTGGAAGGGCGATCTGGAAACAATTCTGCAATGGGTGCAGCGGCCAACAGATTTGCGACTTTGGGCGATTTTTGCGGCGCTTCGGCGCGGAGCGACACCGCAACAGCTGCATGACCTGAGCAGCATCGATCTCTGGTTCCTCGACAAAATGAATGGCCTGATTGCCGAGGAACGTTCGATCGCAGATTCCCTGGTAGTGGGTAGGACACCGGCCGGCGGAGTCTCCCTGCAGGCGGAAGTCCTGTGGACTGCGAAGCGCCACGGTTTTTCCGATGCGCAGATTGCCGCACTGACAGATCAACGTGAGCCCGAAATCACCAGCGAACGGCGTGCTCTCGGAATCTCACCTGTCTACAAAATGGTCGATACGTGCGCTGGAGAGTTCGCCGCGCAGACTCCGTACTTCTACTCGACCTATGAGGAGGAGGACGAGGCCGATCCGATTCCGGGCAAGTCAGCTGTCGTCATTGGCTCAGGTCCGATCCGGATCGGACAGGGGATCGAATTCGACTATTGCTCGGTGCAAGCGGCGCGCGCTCTCCACGAAAACGGCATCGCCTCGATCATGATCAACTCCAACCCAGAAACGGTCTCGACGGATTTCGATGCGTCGGATCGACTGTATTTCGAACCACTCGATCATGAAAGCGTGGAAGAAATCATTCTCCATGAATCGATTGGGTCCGGCGAGTTACCACCCGCCATCGTCCAGTTCGGTGGGCAGACCGCGATCAATCTGGCGGCGCCGTTGTCCAGGGCAGGAGTTCCCATTCTCGGGAGTTCCCTCGATTCGATCGATCTCGCCGAAGATCGCGAACGGTTCGAGGCATTCCTCCGCGAGCTGGAGATTCCGCAACCGAACGGTGCCACTGTCACAACCCTGCACGATGCGGAAGCCGTGGCTCAACGAATTGGCTATCCAGTTCTGGTTCGCCCGTCCTACGTGCTCGGTGGACGCGGAATGGAAGTTGTCTACAGTTCCGACCAACTTGCCCGCTATATCAAACGGCAGACTGTACTGACTCCGGAACATCCGGTGCTGGTCGACAAATACCTGATCGGCAAGGAAGTTGAGGTCGATGCGATCTGTGATGGCCAGAAGGTGCTGATTCCGGGGATCATGGAGCATATCGAACGGGCCGGAGTGCATTCCGGCGATTCCTTCGCGGTGTACCCGGCGATCAATCTCTTCCCGGCAGAAGTCCAGACCATCGTCGAGTACACCACCAGAATTGCGCTCGGCCTGAACGCACGCGGATTGATCAATATTCAGTACGTGATTCACGCCGGCCGAATCTTCGTGCTCGAGGTAAATCCTCGATCTTCGCGGACGGTACCATTCCTGAGCAAGGCGACCGGCGTACCGATGGTGAAGCTGGCGACGGGAATCATGCTCGGTAAATCGCTGAGTGATCAGGGTTACCCGGCCGGGCTCTGGCCGCGACAGCCCCTGACTGCGGTCAAGGCGCCGGTCTTTTCCATGGCCAAGCTCCGAGGAGTGGAAACCCATCTCGGACCGGAAATGAAATCGACCGGCGAGGTGATGGGCATCGATCGAAACTTCGAGGCGGCCTTCTACAAGGCACTCATTGCCTCGGGATTAGCGCTGCCACCACGTGGATCGATCCTGCTGACGCTCTCAGACGAAGACAAAACCGATGCCATGGGTGTGATCACCAAACTTGGGCGCATGGGCTACAAGCTCTACGCGACCGAAGGAACGGCCGCCATGATCGAGCGGGCCGGAATGCCTGTGCAGATGGTGACGAAGCGCATCGGGCGCGGATCACCCGATATGCTCGATGTGATTCGCGACGGTATTGTCGATGGAGTCATCAACACACCTGGACCGGCCGACAAGGAAATTCTCGATGGGCTGGAAATTCGCCGCGCAGCCGTCGAACGGGGTATCCCGTGCATGACATCGATGGATACGGCACGCACGGTCGTCGACGCGATGGCGCGCGCGAGTTCTGTCTATACTGTCGAACCAATCCAGTCCTACCGGCGACAAGTCGTTGGGTACTGAGTCCGGAGAATCGAGTGGCACGGACGACATCGACAACTGAATCGCAGGGCCGGACGCGTCCGAAAGAATTTTTCGGAGAGATTCGCGATGTTCGATCGGTGATGGGAGATTCCTCACTGATCGCGTTTTCGGCGCCACCGGAACTGGTCGTCTCGGCCCAACCTGGGCAGTTTATCGAAATACTCTGTCGCGAACCAGGTGCGTACGATCCGTTGATTCGACGGCCATATTCGGTGTTTCGAGCCGATCGGGAGCGCAGTGAGCTCACGATCCTTGTCCGGCCCTTCGGTCGGGGAAGTCAATGGCTGTGTTCCCGCCCGGTCGGTACGGCGATCGACGTGCTTGGATTGCTTGGCAACACGTTCATGGTTGCTCCGCGCAGCACGCACTTGTTGATGGTTGCGGGAGGCGTTGGTGCCGCACCGGTGTTCATGCTTGCCGAACACGCGATCCGGCAAAAGCAGAGTGTGACGTTTCTGCTCGGCGCGATGAATGGCGATGGACTGATCGCCGCCAGTGAGATGCCACAGGAAGTCGAGTACATCGTTGCCACGAATGATGGTAGCCAGGGGCACCTCGGATTCGTCACCGATCTCGTCCCTAACTACATGCAATGGGCCGACCAGATATTTGCCTGCGGTCCAGAACCGATGTTTCAGTCACTGCGCAGCCAGGTGTTGAAGCATCGATTTGGCAAGAAGCCCGAAGTTCAGGTTTCAGTTGAACGGACCATGGCCTGCGGCGTCGGGGCCTGCCTTGGATGTGTCGTCGAAACGAAATCCGGCATGGTGCCGTCCTGCACCGATGGCCCGGTCTTCGATATGGATCGGTTGGTGTGGGGATGAGCCATCCTGATTTGACGACTGATCTCGCTCCCAACAATCCACGGGAACTGGTGTTACGAAACCCCGTAATTCCCGCCTCCGGTTGTTTTGGTTACGGGCTCGAGTACAGCCAGATTATGGATATCCAGCGGCTTGGTGCGTTCGTCAGCAAAGGGATAACTCCCGAGCCGAGACACGGCAATCCTATGCCGCGAATTGCCGAAACGCCCTCCGGAATGCTGAATGCGATAGGGCTCCAGAATCCCGGAATCCGTAAGTTCATACAAAAGTATCCGGAGATCTGGCAACACTGGGCTGTGCCGGCTATCGTCAACATCTCAGCGGAGACGATCGAGGATTTCGGGATGATGGCCAGGTTGCTCGATGAGCAGCCGGGAATCGCCGCGATCGAGGTCAATATCTCCTGTCCCAATGTCAATGCCGGTGGGTTCTGCTTCGGGTGGGATGCGGCGATGTCGGCAGACGTTACGCGGACGGTGCGGCAGGCGACAACACTGCCAGTGATAGTGAAGCTCAGCCCAGGTGCCCTCGATGTCGTGGAAATCGCCCAGGCCGTGGAATCGGAGGGTGCCGATGCGGTATCGCTGATCAACACACTGGTCGGCATGTCCATCGACACCCGCACTCGCAAACCAGTGATTGCCAACGTCACCGGTGGCCTGAGCGGACCGGCGGTGCGTCCCGTGGCCGTGCGTATGGTCTATCAGGTTGCGCAAGCTGTGCAGATTCCAGTGATTGGCATAGGAGGGATCGCCAGCCTGAACGATGCTCTTGAGTTCTTCATGGCCGGTGCAACTGCAATTCAGATCGGGACCGCAACGTTTGCCCAGCCAGGACTTCCCCTGTGCTTGATCGACGAGCTGGGCGTATGGCTGGAGGCGCACAGACATACCTGTATCAGCGAGATCATCGGTGTGGCCAATCCGCGTTTTGCTGATCGCCTGGCACGTACTGACCTGAACCGGCGGGCGTAGAGCCTCGTGTACAGACGAGCCAACGACTCTGGAATCCAGATGCCTCATTCTCACGATGATCACTGTGTCGCGTTGTGCTGGCAGGCTTCATCATTTTCGACTGAACAGAGGAGACTTCTCTATGGATACAACAATCGTACAACGCGCCGCTCTCGGTTCGCTCGACGGCGGACAGGCATATATGACGTTCGAAGATGCAGTTGCCGAGTTCCCGGTCGAGCACTTCAACACACGACCGTTCAATCTCGAATACTCGTTCTGGCACCTGCTGGAACACATCCGGATCTGCAATCGGGACATCCTCGACTACATACAAAGTGCGACGTATCATGAACTCGAGTTCCCGAATGATCTTTGGCCAGACCGTGGCGACAATACCGACGAAGAGGGCTGGGGGAGAACGCTAGCAGAAATCCGTCAGGACATGGCATCTCTTCGAGCACTGGTCGCTGATGGCAAGTCAGACCTCGCGGAACTGGCGCTCAACGCAGGTGGAGACTCGAAGCCAACATTGCTGCGCGAAGTTCTCGTTATCGCTGATCACAATGCGTACCATCTTGGAGAGTTCTCGATTCTTCGTCACCTTCTCAATCTTTGGCCAGCAAGTCACGATGCAGTTTAAAAAGTGTCTGCCGGAGTTTTGGAACCAGACGGCTCGATTCTGTCGACGACTCGCCACACATCAGGCATTCTTGCTGGTGAATCCGGTCGAACCGGACTGATCTTTGGCGAAATTTGCTGCAGGAGTTTGGTGTGACCACGATCGACATTCTTGAAACCCTGAAATCAACGAACGCGCTGCTCGAAGGTCACTTTCTCTACGCATCGGGTCGCCATGGTGCGATGTACATCGAGAAATTCAATCTTCGCCGGAACCCCGAAGCGACGTCCGAAGCCTGTCGCGGATTCGCCGATCGATTCCGCGAAGAGCGGGTCGATGTTGTTGTGGGGCCGACTACCGGCGGCATCCTGCTCGCCTTCGAGATCGCCCGCCAGCTGGGAATTTCTTCGGCCTACGCCGAGCGCGCCAGTGAGGGTGCATCCGGTCGTGAAATTCGCCGCAACACAACGTTTAAACCCGGATCGCGCGTGCTCGTCGTCGATGACATCATGACGACTGGCGGCTCGATTCGGGAGACACTCACCGCACTCGAGGCGCATCCGGTCGAAATCGTCGCGGTGGCGGTTCTGGTCGATCGGAGTGGCGGAACAATCACGTTCGGTGATGTCCCGGTATTCGCACTGGCCAGCCAGACATTCGAGTCGTGGGCTGCTGACGACCTACCCGAATGGCTGGCAGCGATTCCGATTACCAGGCCTGGGACCACCTCGGTCGTCTGAGCAGCGACGCTACGGTTCTTTCTGGTGTTCGATTTTCTGCTTGAGTTCTTCCCGCAGATTGAGCATGTCATCGAGGCGCTGCTCGATCTGCGCGAGAATGTCCTCACGCGGTCGCGCGACATATTCGTCACGCAACTCAACCAGCATCTGCGCAATGCGCGCGATGGTTCGAACTGTTTGAACCGGGTCATCTTCCCTGAATGAGGACGAAAAGCCGCTCATCGGTATCACCTCTGGCCCGATAGCCGATCGGGTTCTTCATGCGTCGGGGCGATATCCGCGCGGGCGGAATCTGTGGTCAAGGTACCACGGAATCGTGCACGAAGTAACGACGAACGCACCGAATCAGGTTGTGAGTTCCTCTTGATTCGCTATCGGATTGACACCTTTGAGCAAGTCCGCCAAAGATGATTCATCGAGGACGGGCACTTTCAAATCGCGGGCCTTGTCGGCCTTGCTGCCAGCATCGGCTCCGGCGATGACCAGAGACGTTTTCTTCGAGACC
>JBBJOX010000086.1:7302-10248 GCA_037724245.1 Thermomicrobiales bacterium
GAAACGCTCGCCCCAAGCTCCCGGAGCTGCGCTTCTGCTTCCGGTCGGGACATCGAGTCCAGTCGACCGGTCAGCACGATTGTCAGACCGGCTAGTGGTTGCTCGCCTGGTGCCTCGCGTTCCTCGGCGACGTTCAGCCCGGCATCGCGGAGGCGTACGACGAGTTCCTGGTTTGGAACTTCCAGACCGAAATCGAAGACGCTCTGCGCGACAATCTCACCAATGCCCGGGACGTCGACGATTTCCTCCACAGTGGCTTCCACCATTGCATCGAGCGATCCGAACCGGTCGGAAATCAGCTCGGCGGTTCGGGCCCCGATGTGGCGGATTCCAAGCCCGTGAATCAGCCGCCAGAGGGGCTGCTGCTTGCTGTTCTCGACGGCTTCGCGCAGTTTCCCGGCACTCGTTTCGCCTATGCCTTCGAGCTGGGCTACCCCATCCCAGTTCAAAGCGTAGATGTCGCTGATATCGTGTATCCAGCCAGCCTCGACGAACCGGTCGGCGAGTTTACTCCCGAAGCCATTGATGTCCATTGCAGGACGACCGATAAAATGGTGGATCCGTTCCTTTACTTGCGCGGGGCAGGCGGCATTCGGGCAATAGCGCATGGCCTCTCCGGGTTCGCGATGAACAGGCGTCCCGCAGATCGGGCACGCGTCCGGCATCGACCACGCGACCTCATCACCGGTTCGCGCCGAGGTGACGACGCTGACAATCTGGGGAATGACGTCTCCTGCCCGCTGCACCACCACGGTGTCTCCGATGCGGAGATCCTTTCGCGCGATCTCGTCCTCGTTATGAAGCGTCGCTCTCTGGACAGTGACGCCGCCGATGTTGACCGGCTCGAGCACGGCGAGGGGATTGAGCGTGCCAGTTCGACCGACGTTGATCAAAATGTTCAGAAGCTTTGTGGTACGTTGCACGGCCGGAAACTTGTAGGCAGTGGCCCATTTCGGTTCACGGGCAACATATCCAATTTCGTCCTGCAGGGCCAGATCATCGACCTTGATCACCATCCCGTCGATTTCGAAGTCCAGCGAATCGCGACGTTCCAGCCAGTACTCGCCGCGTGCCCAGATGTCGGCTACCGAGTCGTGCCGGATCGCATCGAGCGATGTCGCGAACCCGAGTTCCTGCAGAAATTGCAGCGTCTCGAAATGCGTTGCCGGCAGTGGTGAGCCGATCACATAGCCGATCTGGTAGGCAAAGAGTCGGAGCGCCCGTTCGGAAGTGATGGTCGTGTTCTTCTGACGAACCGATCCTGCGGCCGCATTTCGCGGATTCATGAACAGTTTGCCGCCGCTATCGCCGATTCGCTCATTCAACTTTGCGAAATCGGAGCGACGCATGTAAATCTCACCCCGAACTTCGATTGTTTGCGGGAGCTTGAAATTCTTTGGTTGACGTAATGTCACCGGGATTGATCGAATCGCCCGAATATTCGGGGTAATGTCATCACCTGTGAACCCGTTGCCACGTGTGGCGGCCCGATCCAGCACACCATCGATGTAGGTGAGGGCAACTGCGAGGCCATCTGTTTTCGGCTCCGACACAAAGGTCAGGTCGGTCCTGCCCCCGGCGCGTTCGGCCCGTACCACCCAGGCCGCCAGCTCTTCCTCGTTGTAAACATTGCTCAGCGACAACATCGGCCGAGGATGCTTGATCTCTCCAAACTCCGATGCGGTCTGGGCGCCAACGCGTTGCGTCGGCGATTCCGGAGTAATCAGTTCCGGATTGTCGGATTCGATCTGACGCAATTCGTTGACGAGGGCATCGAAATTGCCGTCGCTGACCGTCGGATCGTCCAGCACGAAGTACTCGTAGGAATGCTGATCGATCAGTGACCGTAGTTCATCGATACGAATTTGTACGTCATCAATCGACATCGGGCAAACGCTCCTTTGGAACAAGTGTGCTATAACGGTGTGGCGAGTTCCAGTGAACGTACATCGCCTCGAATTTTGATTCGTTTGTCATTCCAGCACCAGGTACCCGCATGCCTGATTCGGCCGTCACTTCCAATACAGACGATGCATCGTCCCACCGGTATAACGCGCTTTGCGATCGGGCGGTAGATTTCGTGCTGTCGCGCAAAGGATCGGCACCGGAAGATCTTCTGATTCTGCATGTGTTCGGAAACACAGGTTCGCCATCGCTCTGGCGGCCGCTCCTGCGATCAGTCCTCGATGCCGATCCACGCATCCGTTTCCGGGCCGATGGACAGTGGGCATTGGCTCGGGATGAGCATCCCGATGCGCCAACGGATTTGCTCCTTGATTCGTTCGTTGCGATCGATGTCGAAACCACCGGGCTCCGGCCGCAACAGCAGCGCATTATCGAAATCGCCCTGATTCGCTACGAAAAGGGACATGAAGTCCGGCGTTTCGAATCGTTGGTCCACCCTCAGCGATCGATTCCGCGATTCATCGCGGATCTGACGACGATCACCGATGCCCACGTTGCCGATGCTCCTGCGTTTTCCGAGATCGCCAGCGATGTGATCGAGGCCCTGGGTGATTCCCTGCTCGTCGGTCATAACGTAGGCTTCGATATCTCGTTCATCAATGCAGAACTTAAGCGCTGTGAGCAGCCGACGTTGATCAACGATCGGCTGGACACACTGGGCCTCGCCAATCGCCTGCTGAAGGGTTTGCGCAAACCGAACCTTGGCCGAGTCGCGGAGCATCTGGGGCTCAGTGCCACCAAACTTCACCGCGCGGCGACTGACGCCAGTCTGACTGCCGAGGTGGCGCTCCGTCTCGTCGACGAGGCTGTGCGACAGGGAGTGACATCGCTCGATCAGCTCAGGATCAGTGCCCGAATCGAGGTGCCGATGCCACGCGAACATGTCGGCCGGGCCAGGGCGCAGATGGATACGAAGATGCTGGCGGATATCCCGCGCAAGCCCGGTGTCTATTTGATGCGGGATGCCGCTGAGCAGGTGAT
>JBBJOX010000087.1:0-10213 GCA_037724245.1 Thermomicrobiales bacterium
CTCGTCCAGCATCCTGACGACCGTGCTCTTGCCGCGCATCCCTCCGATTGCGATAACTGGCAGCAACCCCGCGTCCACGGTGTTCCGCTGCCAGGCCCGGAAGTTTGGAGCGAGCCGCAGCGACGTGCTTTCCGTCGTCGTATCGACATCGATCAGCATGTTTCAGTTCCGGATGAACGTGCATCATGCAGCATTGGCAGCATGATGCGCATCGCCTGACCACGATGCGACATCGCATTTTTCTCGTCGGCTTCGAGTTCTGCCATCGTTCGCCCATCGGGAAGGACAAACACGGAATCGTATCCAAAGCCATTGGTGCCGCTCTCGCGGAATCCAACTGTCCCTTCACACGTTCCGCGAACCGTTGCCGTGGTGCGTCCCGGCACGGCCAAGGCAATCACACACACGAATCGACAGGAGCGCGATCCAGTTTCGATCCTGGTCATGTGCGCCAGAAGCAGGGATCTATTCGCGGCGTCGTTACTCGCTGGACCGGCGTATCGCGCACTATAAACACCAGGCGCTCCGCCAAGGGCATCAACGACGAGGCCAGAATCATCTGCCAGCGAGGGAAGACCAGTCTGCAATGCGACGGCTTCTGCCTTGAGAATGGCATTCTCCTCGAATGTACTGCCAGTTTCCTCCGCCGCTTCTGCGTTGAATTCCTCCATGCCCAGAATCGCCCAGTCGTCGCTGAGCAGGTGGCGGAGTTCTTCTACTTTTCCACGATTGGCTGTCGCCAGAACCAGTCGACGCGGCGCGGCTTCCGCAGATGCAGATCGCGTCATCACAATCCCAACCTTCCAAAGAATGTTTCGGCGTTCCTGGTTGTCTCCGCTGCCACGGTGGCCAGACTGATGCTCTTGAGATCCGACAAAACGTGCGCAATCTTCGGGATCGCCATTGGCGTGTTTCGCGATCCCTTTGTCTTTGCAGGAACCAGATACGGTGAATCTGTTTCAAGCACCATGTGCGTGAGGGGAATGTGTTCGAGCTGCTGTCGAATTGTCACCGACTTCGAGCGAGTTGCGAGCCCTCCGATTCCGACCATACTGCCATGTTCAGCAACAAACGTGGTCAACTCTTCGGTTCCCTCGAAACTGTGGAAGAGCAGACGTGGGTTCACCTCACGTGAAACGAGCGTTTCGAGCACTTCTGACTGGGCGGAACGCATGTGAATGATCACTGGCAATCTGTGCGCAAGCGCCAAGTCGAGTTGATCACAGAACGCTAACCGCTGCTGATCGAGATTCGTCTCGCCCCGAAACAGATCGATCCCAATTTCACCGATGGCGACAGGTCGGTGTTCCTCGATGAGTCTGGTCAGCGTATTCACAGTCGGACGAGACCAAAGTTTGGCATCCTGGGGATGAAGCCCCAATGCGAAGTTCACGTCTGGATGTCGCTGTGCCAGGACGATGGTAGATGCCCAGGTGTCGGGGTTGAATCCGACATTGACAAATGCTCGGACGCCCGCGTCGCGAGCACCGTCCAGAACATCTTCGACATCGCCGCTGAAGACGTCAGTGTCGAGGTGACAATGCGTGTCCACGAACCGAAGCGCCAGGTCCGCATCTTTACCTGTTCTGGCTGGCGCTCCGGTCATCGTCCTACTTTACTGTCACGCTCTTGGCGAGATTCCGGGGTCGGTCCGGATTGATTCCCTTGGCCAACGATGTTCGATAGGCCAGCATTTGTGCGATCAGCACCTGAGCCAGCGGCGTCGCAAATCCTGTTTTCGGAATCGCAATGTGCTCCGAGAAGGAGGCACTTGCCTCCGTTCCGATGCCAATAGTGTACCCGCCTCAGCTAAGAAGTTCGTGCGCTGTCGAATTGGCATGCAGCCCATCTTCATGCCCGCCGACGATCAAACATGGCGTACCGTCGGTCACCAATGCGATCGCACCGTGCTTCAGCTCACCCGACGCGAATGCCTCCGCATGGACATAACTCGCTTCCTTGATCTTCAGTGCCACTTCCTGCGCCGTCGCTGCTGCAAGTCCGCGTCCCACTACCAATGCGCTCGAACTCTCGGCGAGCCGGTTCGAGATCGAGATGATCTGGGCATAAAGGGCAGGGGAGTTCAGCAAGTCCTCAACGACATTCGCTGCGCTCAGCACCGATTGCGCATGTTGCTCATCACCGCGAATCGATGCAGCGAGCTTCAGGAGAATCGCCACTTTGGCAAACCAGGATTTCGTCGCAAGAACACATTGTTCCTGACCAGCACCAAGCGGAACCGCCACATTGACCATTCGGGCGAGGGTTGAGTGCATGACGTTGACGATCGCACCGGTTCGGAATCCGGCCCGTTGAACACCGATCATCGCGTCGACCACATCGGCCGTTTCCCCGCTCTGGGACAATGCGATGACTACGGTCGAATCGGTCATGAACGGGATAGCATGTTCGAGCTCGGACGCTGCAATAGCTGTCGTGCGGATACCAGCGATGGAGCGAAAATAGGATTCGCCCAGCCGGGCGGCGAACAGTGCCGAACCACACCCGGTCAGAATGATTTCGTTCGACGCCCGAATCATCGTTGCCATCTGGTCGAACACGATGTCACCGGTTCCAACCAGGGTCCGAAGTACCTGAGGCTGCTCGCGCATTTCGTGATCCATGTAGTGAGTATCGACGTCGGTGGTCCAGAGCCCCTTGAGTTGAGGAACCAGTTCCTCAACTGCTTCAACGGACAGACCGGTGACCAGCGACGTCAGGACTATCGCCGACGGTGTGCAACGTGCAATCACGTTGTCCGGCATGACGATCATCGATTCGCAGATGTCCTGTAACGCCAGTGCATCGGACGAGACAAACGAACCGGCAGTCCCGACTCCAACGAGGATCGGAGATACCCGCTTCGCCACAATCATTTCAGAGCAGTCGATATCCATGACGACGAGAGCGTTACACCCTTCGAGGCGATTGAACACACTGACGGTGGCGTCGTGTAATCCCAGACCACGATCAACTTCCTCCTCGAGCATATGGGCAATGATTTCGCTGTCGGTTTGTGAAACGATCTGATGGCCAGAGTGAAGCGAACGGGCCAACGATTCCATGTTTTCAACGATCCCGTTGTGGACCAGTGCGATGCGACCGCTGCAGTCGCGATGTGGATGAGCGTTGGTTTGGGTTACGCCGCCGTGTGTGGCCCAACGCGTATGCCCGATTGCCATCGGAGCGATGGCATCGACCGGCTCGGCACCAACGATGCGTCCAATCTCCTTGCTGATTTCGATCGAATCGCCTGCCGACCAGGCGATTCCCCAGGAATCGTATCCGCGATATTCGAGCTTCCTGAGAGCATTGGCGACAACGTTCCACACGTTCTGGTGCGCGCCGTTGTATCCGAAAATTCCACACATGGTGAGACTCCGTTCGAGAGTAAGCCGTGTTCGCGAGTTCAACGCGTGGAGGAGCACCACCTGACCGGCCGTTGCTTCCAACGGAGAATCGGGTAATAGCAATGCCCGCGCTGTTTGTTCACAACACTTGCAATGGATAAATTGTCAGGAATGGGGGGCGTGGTGATTTCAGCAGAGAAATCTGCTGGCACGTGATCCAGGATTTGTCGATCCGTCGCCGAATCGGTTTGTCCTGGATCTCTCGATTGTGCAACCGGGGAACCATCCGCCGAATGTTTCGATAGGTTCCCGCCTCGTCAACTCGATCTCCATCGAGTCCTGGCGCTATGGGCACACGTTCCAAACCCGTAATCATTCCTGTCGGCATAGTACTTTAGTACCGGGGAGGCTTTCAATAGGCCGGTTTATACTTTTGGGTGTAGCCAGGGGCGGTTCTGGCTCATTTGAGCTATCTGGGGTGGGAGTTGGTTCGTGATAGACCGGTACACGCTGCCGATGATGGGTGCGATCTGGTCGGAACAGGCCAAGGTAGACCAGTGGTTGGCGGTTGAGTTGGCCGTCTGCGAATCATGGGCGACTCGGGGAAAGATTCCAGAAGCGGATATGGAAGCTATCCGGGGAGCCTCGATCACTGTCGACCGGATGAAGGAGATCGAGAAGGAAACCGATCATGATGTGATTGCCTTCCTTCGGGCAGTCGGTGAAACCGTCGGCGACGCATCGCGCTTCATTCACCTTGGACTCACATCGTCCGACGTTGTCGATACCGGACTCGGGATGCAGGCGCGTGACGCCGGTCAGGAACTCCTGTCCAAACTCGACACGCTTATTGAAACCATCGGCCGACGCGCGGTAGAACACCGGCATACGCTGACCATCGGCCGCTCTCACGGCATGCACGCCGAGCCATTGACTTTCGGGTTCAAGCTTGCCGTCTGGTACGACGAATTATGGCGGCATCGCGAGCGTCTCGCCCTGGCGATCGATCACATATCAGTTGGGCAGCTCTCAGGTGCCGTCGGAACTCATGCCCACGTGCCACCCGATCTCGAAGAGGAAGTCTGCCTGGCACTTGGCCTCGGAGTCGAGCCTGCCTCAACCCAGATCGTGCAGCGCGATCGCCACGCCTTCTTCCTTTCGATACTCGCCGGAATTGGTGGCAGTCTCGAACGATTCACGACCGAAGTCCGACATCTGCAGCGAAGTGAAGTAGGGGAGGCCGAAGAAGCGTTCGGTGAAGGAAATCAGGGATCCTCAGCAATGCCGCACAAGCGCAATCCTCACGAATCCGAGCGGATCGCTGGTCTGGCCCGTTTGCTTCGTGGATATGCGGTGGTCGGATTTGAGAATGTTCCACTCTGGCACGAACGGGATATCAGTCACAGCTCAGCCGAGCGCGTGATTTTTCCGGACGCCTGCATCATTCTCGACTTCATGCTGCACGATACCAACGACATCATCGGGGAACTCGTGATCTATCCCGAACGAATGCTGGCCAACCTGAACGCCAGTGGCGGGCTCATTTTCTCGCAGCGCATTCTGTTGTCCCTGATCGAATCGGGTATGGACCGGCAAGCCGCTTACAATGTCGTACAAGGTTTGGCCAAACGGGCCACATCGGAGAATCTGGTCTTCCGCGATCTTGTCGCGGAGCATCCCGACATCGCCAGCGTTCTGACGTCGGGAGACCTCGACAAGCTTTTCGATCCCTGGGATCAGTTGCACAATCTGGACGCAACCTTCGATCGCCTTGGATTGCATCAACGAGTAACAGTCGGGATTGGTTCGTGACGTCGGTTTCAGATGGATTGAATCTCGCGCACTATCCGCTGATCAGACGCGGCAAGGTTCGTGACGTTTTCGATCTGGGTCAGCATCTGCTCCTCGTCGCGTCGGACCGTGTATCGGCGTTCGATGTGGTGCTGCCAAATGTATTGCCTGGCAAAGGGGAACTGCTGACCGCGATATCCCGGTTCTGGTTCGATCGAATTCAAGACATCGCCCCCACGCAGATGACAGATATCGCGCTCGATTCACTACGATTGGAACCAGGAGAACTCGAGCTGATCGAAGGAAGATCCGTGATCGTGCGAAAGGCAGATCGCGTCGATATCGAGTGCGTCGTTCGATCGTATCTGGCCGGCTCAGCCTGGCTCGAATATCAAAGAAGCAGTTCAGTCGCCGGAATCGAGCATCCGACTGGCATGAACCGAGGCGACCAACTTCCCGAGATACTCTTCACCCCCGCAATCAAGAACGACAGTGGTCATGACGAGAACATCAGCGTCCAGCAGCTGGTGGAGAACGTCGGTGCAGATTTGGCATCGCAACTCGAGGATTTGAGCCGTCGCATCTTCGAGCGCGGGCAAACGCTGGCGGGCAGGGCTGGATTCTTGCTGGCGGACACCAAGTTCGAGTTCGGATGGATCGACGGCGCTCTGTCTGTGATCGATGAGGTGCTGACGCCAGACAGTTCCCGCTACTGGAATGCGCAGGATCTCACCCGTGGCCACGAACCACCTGCCTACGACAAACAGATCATCCGTGACTGGCTCGAGGAATCCGGGTGGAACAAGCAACCACCAGGACCTGGGTTGCCAGACGATATCATCGAGCGAACCCTCGAGCGCTACCGATCGGTGTCGGTACGATTGCACCAAACCCAGCCCAAAGGAGCCTAAGTGAGCGACATAACATGGACCGTCGACGTGCTTGTCATGCCAAAAGAGGGAGTTAACGATCCTCAGGGTGATGCCGTTCGGTCTGGCCTGCAATCGCTGGGATTTAAAACAACATGGAAAGTCAGGGTCGGCAATCGGATAACCGTTGAAGTCACTGCTGCCGATGAAACTGCCGCACTCGAAATCGGTAACCAAATGTGTCAGCAGCTTCTGGCAAATCCGGTGATTGAACAGTATTCGATCACGGCCAAGCCAACCGGGGGAGAGTAATGGACGGAATCAGAAGCGTCGCGGTTGTCACTTTCCCGGGAAGCAACGGCGATCACGATGCACTCCATTCGCTCAGCGAGGATCTAGGTTTCGAGTCGCATCTGGTGGATTATCGAGCGACCAATCTCGACGCCTACGATGCCGTTATACTCCCTGGCGGTTTCTCCTACGGAGATGCCTTGAGAGCAGGCGCCATCGCCAGATTCTCACCTATCATGCCGGCGATTCGCGAATTCGCAGCCGGCGGCAAGCCGGTGCTCGGGATCTGCAACGGATTCCAGGTGCTTTGCGAAGCGCATCTGTTGCCTGGGGCTCTTCTGCGCAACAAGTCTCTCCAGTTCCATTGCTTCTGGACCCACATCCGCATCGAAAACGTGGAAAGCTCGTGGACCAGAGATCTGGCCGAAGGCGTTCTTCTCCGCCTGCCAGTCGCACACGGGGAAGGCGCGTACTTTACCGATGCGGCTGGACTTGCTGAACTCGAGTCGAACGGACAGATCGTAGCCCGGTATGCCAATCGCCAGGGTGAAATCGATGACGCAAGCAATCCGAACGGTTCGCTTGCAGGTATCGCGGCAATCTCGAATGTCGCTGGCAATGTGGTCGGGTTGATGCCGCATCCCGAACGAGCGACCAATTCGCTGGTTGGCGGTGAAGATGGCCGTCGCATCCTGCAGCACATTGCCAATGTAGCGACCGGTTCAATAACTGTCTTCGTTTGAAAGGAATTTCTGTGACCGATCATGAACGTTACGAGCAATTGCTGAAAACGATCCACACCGTCAAGGACCTTGACTCCGTGCAGTCATTGCTCGGTTGGGATCAGCGCGTGCTCATGCCGACGAACGCAGCCGCCGCCCGTGGCGAGACGCTGGCCACTGTCGGCAAACTTGCCCATGAAATCTTCACCTCGGAGGCAACTGGCGAACTCCTCGACCAGTTGACGTCATACGAGTCGTCGCTCGATCCGGACTCCGACGCGGCATCAATCATCCGAGTAACGAGGCAGGATTACGAAAAAACGCAAATCTATCCATCGGAGTTCCTCGCAGAAGGAGCTCGAGCCGGCATTCTCGGCTACCAGGCCTGGATCGAGGCCCGCGAAACCCAGGACTTCAAGGCCTTCCTGCCCGCGTTGACTCGGCTGGTCGACCTTCGTCGTCAGCAAATTGCAATCTACAAGAATGCTCATCCCGACGTCGCCGATGACTACGATGTCCTTCTGAACGACTTCGAACCACTCCTGACCGCAGTCGAAGTCGACGGCGTGTTCGATCGATTGAAGCAGGCCACGATTCCTTTGGTACAGCACGTCGTGGAACACGCCGACAGTGTGGACGACAGCTTCCTCAATGGTCACTTTCCGGTCGAGAAGCTCGAAGTGCTCTCGCGAAAGATTGGTCGCTCCCTCGGCACAACGGAAGAAGGATGGCGGCTCGATCCCACAGTGCATCCGTTCGCATCGTCGATTGCGCTCGGAGATATTCGCCTGACAACGAAATACCTCGAGTCGAATGTCTTCTCCTCGTACTTCAGCACGATGCACGAGTTCGGACATGGACTCTACGAGAGCAATGTTGCGCCCGCGCTCGGCCGAACCACGGTTCAGCGCGGCGCCTCGATGGCGTGGCACGAATCGCAAAGTCGCATGTGGGAAAACCTCGTCGGTCGGGGCAGATCGCACTGGGACTGGGCAACGCCGCTGGTTCAGGGCGTGTTCCCGGGCCAGTTCGACAGCACAACGCCTGATCAGTTCTATCGTGCCGTCAACAAGCTGGGACCTTCGCTCATCCGAGTCGAGGCAGATGAGTTGACATATAACTTGCACATAATCCTGCGATACGAACTAGAGCGGGATATCTTCGCCAACAGGGTAGAGCTCAGCGATTTACCAGAGGCATGGAACGCCAAGATCAACGATTATCTCGGTATTCCGGTTCCGAACGACACGCTGGGAGTGATGCAGGATGTGCACTGGGGTGAGGGTCTCTTCGGCTACTTCCCAACGTACACGCTTGGCAACGTCGTTTCACTCCAGCTCTGGAAGCGAATCCAGGACGAAATACCTGATCTCGAGGGTAAGATCAGTCGAGGTGAAACCGCTGAACTCAGCGAATGGCTGCGTTCCGAGATTCATCAGCACGGACGAAAGTTCGCGCCGAAGGCGCTCCTGCAAAAGGTACTCGGCACCGATACATTCGACGCCGAGCCGCTGATCTCGTACCTGACCAAGAAGGTTCACAGTCTTTACGGAGATTGATCGGATCGAACTGGATCCACTAAACACCAAGCGTTCAGGGAGGTCTTTCGACCTCCCTGAACCTGATTTATTGGAGCGAGTCGTTCGCTTCAGGATTTAGTCCGTTTGACCTCGACGCCGGCAACGTCCTCAATCGGTCGGATAATTGCGGTCATATCGTTGTCACCGTAAGTCGCATCGTGGGCGCGATCGAAGACGCGGCGTGCTTCGGCACCTGTCGTCAGCGGGACTCCAAGTTCTGCGGCCAGATCCGCGATCAGGCCCAAATCCTTGCGCAGCAGATCGACCGGTGTTCCACCGCCGAAGTTGCGTTCGACGATCAGTGGCACCCCGCGCTCAAGCATGCGGCTGCTGCCGAAACTGGTCGACAACACCTCGAGCATCTTGTCAGGATCGGCACCGGCCTTCACACCGAGCACCAAAGCCTCTGCGGCGGCGGCCATGTTGATTCCAACCAGCAACTGGTTCGCCAACTTGATCACCGTACCCGAGCCGCTGGGTCCTACGTGGTGGAGTTTTTGCCCGATTGCCAGGAGCACTGGTTCGGCCTTGCTGAACGCGTCAGCGTCTCCGCCGATCATCACGGTCAGAGTTCCGGCGATGGCCCCGGCAACGCCACCGCTCACCGGAGCATCGAGGAATCCGGCTCCGACCTTGCCGAACTCTTCAGCCAGCTGACGACTCAGGCCCGGGTCGATCGTGCTGGTGTCGATGAACACCTGACCCTCGCGGGCAGATGCGACCAGTCCGGATTCAGAAAAATAGACATCACGTACGGCAACCGGATCCGGCAAACTTGTGAACACAACATCTGCGTTCGACGACACGCCGGCTGCCGACCCGCCATCGGTCGCACCGTCGGCAACCAGTTCATCGACCGATGCTTGCGATCGATTGAATACGGACACCGCGAACCCGGCCTTGAGCAGGTTCCGGGTTATCGGCTTGCCCATTTTTCCGAGACCAATGACTCCGACCCGTGGTAGCTGAGCAGACATATGTGTAACGACCTTCCCTGGATTGACATCGTGTTCGATCGATTCCGTAAAAGTGATGTCATCCTACCTGAGATCGTTGAACCTGTCCTGTGGGCTTACGGTGTCTATATTGCGGATAACGCAGCTTATCCGCAAAACAACAGAGTGATTCGTCCCGCCTCTCTTATTGACGCGAGCGTACCAGGATGGTTCGCTTGTAAACTAATGGAGGGAAACATGAAGCTACTGCTGACATCCGCCGGTATTAAGAACCCGACTATTCACCATGCGCTGGTCGACCTTCTGGACAAGCCGATTGCTGAGTCGAACGCACTCTGCATTCCAACTGCGTCGTATGGTCATCCCTTGGCCGGCCCGGCCAGGGCGTGGGAGTTCATCGCAGGGCAAGAAACCGAAACGCCCATGTGCGAACTGGGCTGGAAATCGATCGGCGTGCTGGAGTTGACTGCTCTGCCGAGCCTCGACAATGCTCTCTGGGTCTCCTGGGTTCAGGAAGCTGACGTTCTGCTGGTGAATGGCGGCGATGCCCTGTACCTCAGTTATTGGATGCGGGAGTCTGGGCTGGCGGAGCTCCTGCCGTCGATTCGAGCGGTCTATGTCGGGCTAAGCGCCGGGAGCATGGTGTTGACGCCC
>JBBJOX010000088.1:0-10199 GCA_037724245.1 Thermomicrobiales bacterium
ATCGGTCCCTGCCAGTAATCATGTTGTGGCCAGTTGACGAGGCTGACATCGCTAGCGAATGTACCTTCCGGGTAATAGGCCTTGTTGAGGATCCTGCGGTAGTGCCAGAAGTCTCGTGGTTCCTGATTATCGACTGGCTTTTGGAAGATGGCGCGATGTCGTTTTTCAAGGGTGATCGGACTGACGTCGTACCAGCTGAGCATCTTGTCCGGCCAGAAATCTGCCTTGTAGGACTGCCAGAAATCGTACTGGGCCGGTCGCTCGATTGTGTGATCCTCGCCGGGCAAGTGATCAATTGCGAAGCACCAGGTGATCGACTGCTGATCCATTGGATCGGCTTCGGCCAGTGCGTGCAGTTCGCCGGTCTCAGCCTGCGATTCGGCGCCAATGACGTGTTCGACGTTGGCAAGTTCCAGGAGTTCGCCAGTTTCCGTCGCATCAAGGATGTATGGCGCCGAGACAATCGTCTCGATACCTGAATCCAGATTGCGCAGTGTAACTGCGCTCACCAGATCTCCATCGGTTTCGGCGCTGACGGGAATGGTTCGCGTCCAGAGTTGAAGCTGGCGACTCGCTTCCCACGGCGCGAGCATTTCGTGAAGAACCGCAACGGCGACCTTGGGTTCATGACAGAGTTTACTGACATGACCGGCCCCCGGATTGAGGGTGACGTTGCCGCGAGGTTCCGGGAGCATGGGGTAGTTACGCCGGTAGTAATCCCGAACTCCCTGACGAAAGGCACGGTAGGTGGCCGTGGCTCCGTGCTGCTCAATCCACGGATGTTCGTCCGGGGGTACTGCCTGAGAGGTGATTTGTCCACCGATCCAGTCCGATTCCTCAGTCAGGATGACGCGTTTACCGAGGCGGAGTGCGGCGAGTGTCCCGGCAACTCCACCGAGTCCGGCACCGACGATCAGGATGTCTGTAGCTGTTTCACTCACGAGTATTTCTCCTTGTTATCCCTTGAGGCCCGTCATCGTGACGCCGCGGATCAGGAAACGTTGTCCCACCGCGAAGATGAGGATGACCGGGAGCATCGTGAGAATCGACATCGCCATCAGATATGGCATCAGGTTGTCTCCACCCGGTGTGTTCTTGAGTTGATAGAGCCCAACAGCGAGAGTCCGCAGATTGGGATCGCCACCCATGTAAATCAACGGTCCGAGAAAATCGTCCCATGTGCTCTGGAAGGCGAAGATGGCAACTGTGGCCAAAACCGGTTTGGCCAGTGGCATCACGATCGTCCACCAAATGCGGAAATCATTGGCACCGTCGATGCGTGCGGCATCGGTCAGCTCGAAGGGGATGCCCCGGAAGAACTGCCGCAACAGGAAAATGTAGAACGCATTTCGCCCCAGCAGATCGGGGATGGTCAGTGGCAGATACGTATTCAGCCAGCCGATTTCGCCATAAAAAACGAACAGCGGAACCAGCCGAACGATGTACGGCATCAACATCGTGGAGATCAGGATCAGGAACAGCGGCTCCCGACCCGGGAAATCCAGCCGTGCGAATCCGTAGGCAACGAACGAACACGTGACGAGTGCTCCAAACTCCGCCGCCGCGACCAGCACCATCGTATTTGCGAGATAGCGACCGAAGGGCAAAATATCGACAGCCTCCCGATAGTTGCTCCAGACAGCCGGAGTTGGAATCCATGTTTGTGCACCGAGCGAGATGTCCCTCGCCGAGTGCAGCGATGTTGAGAGTGTCCAGACCAGCGGGATCAACGTGATGATTGCGCCTGTGGTCAGGATCAGGTAGAGCAACGTGTGCGCCGGGTTGATGCGCTTCAGCCGATCAGGCACGTTGGCTCCCTCCTTTCAGAGTCATGAGTAAAAGACCCAGCGTTTGGACGACCAGTTGACGAAAAGGGTGACGGCGAGCACGACCATGAAGAGCGCCACAGCCATGGCACAGGCGTAGCCCATCCGTGAATCCTGGAAGGCAGTTTCATAGAGGTGGAGCATGTAGAAACGCGTGCTGTTGACCGGCCCTCCGCCGGTCATGATGAAGGCGGCGTTGAAGACCTGGAACGATCCGATAATGCCGAGAAGCAGGTTGAAGAAAATCGTTGGCGTCATCAACGGGATCGTGATGCGGAAGGTTTTGCTCAACCAGCTCGCACCATCGACATCGGCTGCTTCGTAGAGATCCTCTGGAATACTCTGGAGCCCGGCGAGATAGATCACCATGCTGCCGCCGATGCTCCAGAGACTCATGATGATCAGCGCCTGTTTGCTGTAATCGGGGCTGGTCAACCACCGAATCGGGTCGACTCCGACAACGCCGAGTGCCCGGTTGAGCAAGCCGTTGCGGGTATCGAATACCCAGATCCAGAGCAATGTTGCCGCCACTGTCGGAACGACTGCGGGCAGGTAGAACAGTGTCCGGTAGGCTCCCTGAAAGCGGATTTTCGTGTTCAGGAGGAGCGCCAGGAAGAATCCGGCGACAATGCCGAGCGGCACGCTGACCCCGACGTAGTACAGGGTATTGCGAACCGACGGCCAGAACAGGCGATCACCTTCGATCATTTCGCGGTAGTTCGCCGTACCGACCCAGTTACTCGAACCGGAAATCACATTCCAGTCGGTGAAGCTGTACCAGAAGGCCGACGCTGTTGGAATCAGATCGAAGGCCAGGAACGCGATCAGCCAAGGTGAAATGAAGACGAATCCGAGGTATTTGCGTATGCGCCAGGTCAACGGAGTCCGGGTGGGAGCCGCGATGGCGGCTCCCGAATACGTCCGGTCCGTTACCGGTAAACCACTCACGCCTGAGTGCCCCAGTATTCATCGAGCATGGCCTGGGATTCAGCCGCTGCCTCGTCGATCGCGCCCTGCGCGTCGACTTCGCCAAACGCGGCCAGTTCGAGATATTCGGTCAGCACCGAGAACACCTGCGATTGCGGCGGAACGATGCCGACCGGCACGTCGGATTCGAGTGCACCGAGAACCTTGTCCCAGTGCGGATTCGATTCCGAGAACACCGTACTACTGTTGCAATCCTGCAGCGGGCTCGGTCGTAATTGCGACTGCATGAACGAGCAGGCACCGACATCTTCGTAGGTGATCCGTTTGACGAACTTCCAGGCAGCTTCCTCCACGGCAGGATCGAGACCCGACGGGATGATGTAGCCCCAACCAAAGGTGAGACCGGCCACACCCTGGAATTTCGCGTTCGGATTGTCGCTGTTGTACGGACGATAGCCCACGCCGTAGTTGAATCCGGGATCGTTTTGCTCGATGTGGAAGAACATCGAGACGTTCTGGTACTGATGCGCCACTGGGCCCATCAGCAACGGCTGCTGGCCCTCAGTGAACTGAAGATCGAAATCGAGCATGTTCTGGTATCCGCCGTAGTGGTTCTCGGCGAAGTCGAGCATCCATTGCAGGGTTTGCACACCCTGTTCACTGTTAAAGGCGACTGTGCGCAGATCCTCCGAGTAGAGGGTTCCTGCATTCACATACAGATTGGCGAGATATCCTCCGGCCGAGAAATCGAGCGAGGCTCCCATCACATCGATGGCTCCGTCTTCAGTTCGCTTCGTCAGGGCAGCGGCGGCCGTATCGAGCTCGGCCCAGGTCGTCGGCGGAGTTTCCGGGTCGAGCCCGGCGGCCGTGAATTGATCCTTGCTGTAAAAGGTCAGGCCGGTTTCGCCGCCTGCGGTTGGCATAGGCAGTGAATAGATCTGATCCTTCCACCACATCGAGGCGATTTCGGAATCGTAGTAGCGGGTGAGATCGATCGCGTCTGCTTCCACGTACTTCGATATCGGGGCCACGGCACCAGCATCGGCAAATCGAACGATCTCCTGCCGCGAGGCCATGATCACTTCCGGAGGCTCGCCACCGGAAAGGGCAGTGGTCACGACTTCGTCGCGCCGGTCCCAAGTTTGCGGAACGTTGTTGACCACAATTCCGGGATTGTCTATCTGGAACTGGGCGATGATGCCATCCATCAGTTCGACCCGATAAACATCCCACCAGTTCCAGTAGTCGATCGTAATCTGCTCCTGGGCACGGGTTGTTGCGGCACCGACCGGTAGCATCGGGGCGATGCCGAGTGCGGCTCCGGTTTTGAGAATTCGCCGGCGAGACGTGTGGCGATCAAGCAATCGTTTGTGATGTTCGGAAATGGTCATTGTGTTACTCCTCGCTGATGCTGTTTTTCGACTTGGATCGAAGAGACCAGACGGGCACGATGCGAGAACCTCCTTTCAACTGGCAGGGTCAGGACCGGACGGGTCCGACGGTTTCGCCAGGTTGCAAACGACAGGCAAGAAATTGTTGAAGGTTGGGTGGATTGGCTGGGTTCGAGAGAATCTGATGCAGGAGCTGGACGGCACCTGCTCCCATTTCCCTTCGTGGAATCTGGAACGTAGTGATCCATGGAACGTCGTCGCTGGCGTTGCCGGTGTTTCCGAGGGCGGCGACGGAGAAATCTGCAGGTACGGATTTGCCGAGTACCTTGCCGAGTTCAATGAGGCGGAAGGCGGTCGTGACGCTCTCGGCGATGAAGGCAGTGATGCCGTCATCGAGCCAGGCTTCGAGCTGTTCGCCGGGTATCTCGTGATCGATCCGGACGATCGAATCGTCCGTATCCCGGCGTCCGAGTCGCTCGAGCCCAACGCGAAATCCTTGTTCGCGATCGTGTGAGGATTCGTTGCGGCATGATGGGCCCATCAGGAGAGATCTGGTATGACCGTGGCTTGCAACGTATTCAACGATTTCGGTCGAGGCCGACACGTAATCGGCGCCAACGTAAGTAAGTTGCTCCCCGTCCAGTTCGCGGCGTCCTACATAGACGAAGGGGTAACCGTCGCTTTTGAGACGGGAGAGTTCGGCCCGGTCATCGGTCCCGCCGAGCAGAATCGATCCATCGGCGACCTGCAGGGCGTTGGTGCCATCCCGGTATATCCGACGCGACCCGTCTTCGCCCGATGTACGGGTGAAGAGCATCAGATCGTACCGGAGGGTCTCTGCCATCTGTTCGATGCCGACGAGGAACGGGTAATAGAAATTGTTGTAGTCGACCGGAAATGCGGAATCGAAGGTAAAGACGCCGAGCAGGTGGTTACGTCCACCGGCGAGTTGCCGGGCGGCGAGATTTGGTACGTAGTCGAGATCGCGCACTACCTGCCAGACGCGATCCTGGGTTTGGGAGCTGATTCTGATTTTGCCATTGGCTCGATCGTTGATCACCAACGACACGACGGCCGGAGAAACCCCGGCAGCGCGGGCGATATCGATCTGGGTTGGTCGGCGTTTGCGAACCATCGGACGATACCTTTCGAGGACCGAACGTTTCGGCCCGTCAGGAGTATTGCGAATTAGCTAATGCGTATTAGCCCAGAGTATAAACAGGACATAATGAAAACGCAAGTAAGCCACGAACCAGGAAGAGGCCCCACCGTGGAAACGGTGAGGCCTCTTCGGAACGTTGTGTTGAGGAGGAATCAGATACCTGATTTCAGTCTGGAAAGCGTCATGATTGAGGCCGCGGAGGCGAACGGACGCCACGCTTCGCTGTACGGATTTGGCCAGCCACCATCCGCCTGCGGTTCTTCCAGCAACTGATCGATCATCTGTGAAAGACGCTTGTGATCCAGCCTGCTGATCAGGTCGGGACCTCCTCCCAAGGCATGATCGAGGTAATGGCTCGCGTCGTCGTACTCCGTGGCATCGATGTTGGCCGCGATCGCATCGATGAACGCGTCTCGCTGAGGATGGCGGAGCGCCGGAACGTACTCGCAGTACGGCAAAAGACCGTAGAAATCGGCGTTACGAGCAAGCTCCGGTGTCGCCATCGCATCGAACAATGTTGCCGACCGTTCGATTGTCGGCTCCGTCAGCAGCCCGAGCCGACTGCCGAGACCGACGATGCTGCAGGACGGAATCAGCGAGGGAAATGTCCAGCCGGCAAACCACGGTGCCAGGTCGCCTGCCTTCACCTCATCCGAGAAGTGCCAGTCGCCGTCCTCATGCTGGTTTGTAGTAAGCCAGTTCGCAAGTTGATCGACGAGCGCGTGATCGGGTCGGTCGCGCAAACTGAGCAGGACCTGCATGGCGAGTCTGGCCGCAAACGGATTGCTGACGGGTGCAGCAATGTCTACCTCCAGTCCCTTGCCGAAGCCACCATCGTCATTCTGGAACAGTGCCAGTGCCTCGATGACTGCATCGGCGGATCCGCTTCCGAAGTGATACTCGACGATCGCAACCCCCAACGGGTAGTCGACCGACTTCTCGAATGCCAGACAGGCGGCGGCCACGTTGCTCGCACGGGAAGCCTGCTGCTCGTTCAATGACAATGTCATGTTCTGCTCCTGAATTGATGTTTTCCAATATGTTTACGGTCCTGATCACTGACCAGTTCTCACTGTGCCAGACCAATGGTGACAGCTTGGATGTCACCGTTTACCGTGATGTTCGAAACTGCGCGCCAGCGACTGCAACATCAGGTCGATGAGTTCAGATGGCGCCTCCAACGTGATCTCGATGCCGAACCGGAGAAACTCCCGCGCATGGAAGGGGAGTTCTGCTGTTGGGCAATGAAAACTGAGGCGGTTTCCAGACAGATGGCTCCGCAGATGGGGATTTTCGCGCGCCAGTTCGATTCCCTGTCGCGTCAGGATCGCGACGATATGGGGATTCGATGGATTTCCGTAATCTTCTGGCTCCAGATTCGCCTCTGCCACGATGCGTTCGCCGTCGACTGGAGGTTCGATGGTCCGCCACTGTTCGATCCGGGAGAGCCGAAAGGTGCGTTTTGCGCGCCGGAGCCGATCGATCGCCTGCAGATACCAGCGACCGTCTGCCAGATAGACCAGTTCTGGAAGGACGATTCGTGCCATGGCCGTCTCGTTGCGTCGATGAACGATTTCGAGCCACGTCGATGCTGCCGCAGCATTGCGGAGACCTTGCAGCAACGATTCGTCGATCACCTCGGTATCAGTGACGACGGTCAGGTGCTCGAGACTGGCGACGGCATGGCGACGTACATCGTTACTCAGCACCGCCAGAATCTTCTCGCGGGTAGCGTAGTGTGTTGTTCCGAGAGGAGACGATTCGGAGAGGCCGAGACTCGACAGCGCGAGCAGCATCACCGACGCCTCCTCCTTTGTCAGGTGAACCGGTGGCATCGAGAAATCGTCGGGGAGTCGATATCCACCACCTCGACCCGGAATCGCGATAACCGGAACATGCAGTTGGGAGAGCGCATCGATATCGCGCAGAATCGTCCGTCTCGAAACCTCGAAGCGATCAGCGAGGCCCTGAGCGGTCCGCATTCCGGTCTGCAGGGCAAGCACGATTCCGGTCATGCGTTCGATGCGATTCATGGCGCATCAGCTCATCGCCGCGGCAGTGTCGTCCACGGTATCGCCATCTTCGAGAGCCGGTTCGTCATCCTCTTCCTCGTCCGCGATGGGGTTGAACCCGAGCGTCAGTGATTGTTCGACGATGCCGCGGCGAAGCAGTCGTTCGGCCTGGGTCAGCTTGATTCGCAACGGGTGATTCGGCATGACCCCGACCAGCATTTCGCGCACCTGTCGCATCAGGTCGATCGTCTTGTTGAAGGTCAGGACGAGATCGCCTTCGGACAGTTCGAGTTGCTCGCCAATCTGCACCATCGTCCATCCCTTGCACCAATGCAGGGCGGCCCCATAGAAACTCGGATTGTGGCCTTCGGAGATGACAAGTCCGAGATCCCGCTCTTCGCCCAGAACCTCACGCTCCAGACTCTCGAGCTGGCGGCGCATATTGACCAACGATTCTGGCAAATCGAAGTGATTGGCGTAGCGATAGTCCCGATCGAAACTGAACCACGAGAAGAGTTCCGCCAGTTCCTCCGGTTCCAGATCGTTCATCAGATCGCGATCGACAAGCTCACACAGGATTAGACCATCGTTGTCGAAGATATCGGCCAGCATGTCGGCTTTTTCGGTCGGAAACCCTCGACGCATATACGTGAAACGATGGAGCACATCGCGAATTCCGTGAATGATCCGACGAACCCGAAGTTCCTCGGATTGAATCTCACGGTTCAGCACATCGGCGAGTTGGTTGCGTTCCTTGGCCAGGGTATCGCGTTGCTTGATCGAACGTGCCTGGGACTTGCGCCGGGCGGAATCGTGGTATGGATGGTCGTTCCGTTCGGCGGTCAGTGCCTGTACGAGTTCACGGGACTCATCGATCTGGGTTGTCACAATGGCGACCGCATCCCCGATCTGTCGCGCTTCGTCCTCGCGCCAGGCTTTGGCGATGGCATTCAGATCTGGCAACTCGAGAACCTCCAGTTGTTCCCGAATATCTCGCAGAATCTCGGAATCCACGTCGTACTGCTCAGCGATGGTTGCCGAGAGAACTGATTCGGGAATCCGGATTCGATGATCGTCGGAGATGTAATCGATTTCCCGATATTCACTGAGGACCACGATCGGACTGTGATCATCGAAAAGACAGGCGGCGACGCCCGCCGAAATCGGCCGAGCGACAAAGGCGCCCCAGCCCCAGGTTTCGCTGTGCAGCACGAGGCCGGAGTTGAGCGGCGTCAGCATCCGACGCAAGGCGGGTCGACCCGGGATCGTCCATGGATGGCCGGACGAGGCACCGGCGCGAAGGCTGTCGCGGTCACCTTCCAGTTTGCGCATTTTGTGCTGTGCGGTCTGAATCAAGCGAATGATCGCTGCGTATTCTTCGTAGAGATCGTCTTCCTGCTGCTGGGTTGCGGAGTCGCTACCCGAAGCGCCAGCCAGCTCTGCCTCGATTTCGAGGATGTCTTCCTCGATCTGGCGGATTCGCTCGTTGGCCTGATATTGCAGCAGGCTTCGTTGCAGCATCTGACGAACACGTTCGCCATGCGGCGGATCCCAGAGATTGAGCACGGTGTTGTAGCGAATCGCGAATGCGCTCTGAACCGGATGCAAGGCTCCAGTGGCGACCTCGAGCATTTCCCGGAACGGAATCCAGGCGGAGTACGGCATCACGACGTGACCGTAGGCGTCCATTCCACGGCGGCCGGCTCTCCCGGCCATTTGCTGGAACTCGTTGGGAATCAGGGTTCTCCGACGTCGCCCATCCCATTTCGTCATGCGGCCAATAACGACCGTCCGTGCTGGCATGTTAACACCGAGGGCGAGCGTATCAGTGGCGAAAACGACTTTCATCAATCCCCGGCTGAACAGCACCTCGACCAGTTGCTTGAGGATGGGCAGCAGTCCTGCGTGGTGAAAGCCAATACCCTTGCGGGTCAGTTGTGAGATGACGCGAACCTGCTCCAGCTCCAGATCTTCCGGTCTGAGACTGCGCAGGTAGGTGTCCACAATTGCGTCGATCGCCGGCTGGCTTTCGGTTGGCTGAAGGTTGGGCATCATCACGGCCAGCCGTTCGGCGTAGGCCTGGCAGTCGTTGCGGCTGAAGAGAAAGTAGATAGCCGGCAGCAGATTGGCTTCGGCCAGGGACTCGACGATTTCCCGAGGCTGCGGTTCGTCCATTGCCGGTGCGTTGCGTTCGCTTTGGCGGCGACCTTTCCCGCCATGGCGTCGCATTTCGCCACCGAGGCGAGGAAAATCCTTGACCATCTCACCGCGATGATCGACGACCTCGTCGAGTTTTCCGTCGTTGAAGTAATACAGCGCGAGCGGAACTGGTCGTTCGTTATGCGTGATCAGGCGGATCGGGCGGTGTGTCCGGCTGATCCAGCCAGCAATTTCCGGAGCATTGGTCACGGTAGCGGAAAGGCAGATCAGCTGCACATGTTCCGGGCAGAGGATGATGGACTCTTCCCAGGTGGTGCCACGTTCCGGGTCGGCAAGGTAATGCACTTCGTCGAAAATAACGCAATCGACATCGTCCAGTTCCCAAGGGCTTTGAAGAAGCATGTTGCGGAGAATTTCCGTCGTCATGACGAGGATACGCGCGTCACGATTCTCGGTCACGTCGCCAGTCAGTAGCCCGACGTTGTCTCCGTAGCGGACGCGTAGATCGCGAAACTTCTGGTTCGACAGTGCCTTGATCGGGGCGGTGTACAGAACGCGACCGGTCCGTTTGAAGGCCTCGTACATCCCGAATTCGGCGACGACCGTCTTGCCCGATCCGGTCGGCGAAGCGACCATCACAGAATCGCCTTCGAGGAACGTTCGGATCGCTTCCTTCTGAAACGTATCCAGTGGAAATGGATAGAGCACTCCAAACTGGGCG
>JBBJOX010000089.1:0-9875 GCA_037724245.1 Thermomicrobiales bacterium
CGTAGCTCAACGGATAGAGCGCTTGTCTTCGGAACAAGAGGCTAGGGGTTCGAGTCCCTTCGTGGGTACCATTTCTCAGAGCATGCAGGCCCAACACCGGATCATAAGTGATCCAATGTTGGGCTTTGCGAATCCGGGATAGACTGATCCATTCTGATCCAATCGATCATGTCAGAACGTCGCGATAGTCGCCTGGATCCACGCAACTCTCTGGATTTCACTGTCTGGCGCCCACCAACTCCGATCTGTTCAACTAGTCAGATGCCTCAAAATCGCATCTCCGACCTGACGGGTTGTGGCCGTGCCTCCCAGATCGGGAGTCAGGATTCCAGACGCTGTCGTTTTTCGAATGGCGTTCATGACCAGTGCCGATTCCTCGTGCAATTTTAGATGCTCGAGCATCAGCGCGACAGACCAGACGGCGGCAATCGGGTTGGCAACACCTGTCCCTGCGATATCTGGCGCCGAACCGTGAACCGGCTCGAACATGCTCGGTTTCTTTCGGGTGGGATCGATGTTCGTGCTCGCTGCGATGCCCATACTGCCAGCCAGTGCACTGCCAAGATCGGAAAGAATGTCCCCAAAGAGGTTTGATCCGACAACGACTTCCAGCGTGTCGGGCCGGAGGACGAATCGCGCTGCCATTGCATCGACCAGCCACTGCTCCGTTTCGACGTCGGGATACTCGGCGGCCACACGTGAGAAAACATCGTCCCAAAGCGTCATGCCGAATTGCTGGGCGTTACTTTTGGTGACACTCGTCACTTTCCGCCGTTTCCGCGTGCGAGCAAGGTCGAAAGAATAACGGATGATCCGTTCGCAGCCCTGCTCTGTGAAGAGCGCGGTTTGGGTTGCCACTTCATTTCCGACACCTCGATGGGCCAGACTTCGACCGCCAATGCCGGAGTATTCACCTTCCGAATTCTCACGGACCACGACCCAGTCGATCGTTTCTTCAGTCGCGTTACGAAGCGGACTCGTAATTCCTGGCAAGAGCATGACCGGTCGAAGGCAAACGAACTGATCGAATCCCTGGCAGATGGCGAGGCGAAGTCCCCACAGGCTGACGTGATCCGGCACATCTGGCCAACCGACCGCACCAAAGTAAATGGCATCGAACGACTCGAGCAGATCGAGTCCGTTTTCTGCCATCATCCGTCCCGTTTGAAGGTAATACTCGCATCCCCAAGGAAATGATTCGAATGCGAAGGCCAGCTTTGCTTCGGATCGATCCTCCAGATGTTTCAGCACTCTCAGCCCTTCCGGAACGACTTCCTGACCAATGCCATCACCCGGGATCACCGCGATTCGAAATGACGAAGTGCTCATCTTTTGTTCCCTTTCGTAGTCAGAAACGGATGGGGATACTGAATGTCATAGCCACACTCGCAGCGGTCAATGCTCGTGGCAGTTCGCATTGAGGATTGCCTATCGGCACATCCGCGAAAGAATCTCTTGTTCGCAGGCAGGAATATCAAGCTCGAGGGCAACCGAGATCGTTGATTGCTGTAAAGCGTCGTTGCTCTGCGGTGTGTATGTCATTCCCCTCGTCGCTGAACCGTGAAGTGCCACTGCAACCGGGAGTTCCGTCCATGTCAGGAGATCCGGGCGAACGACTGCCAGCGCTGCCAGTGGATCGTGCAGGAAAGTCTCGCCTCCCCGCTCGATAAATCCAGGATAGAGCGCGAGCTGCGTTGCCAACGCTGAGTGATACGGTGACTTCCGATCATGAAGTTTCTCCACACCATCCTGACGCACAATCGCTCGCAGCGTCACATCCAGTGGCACGAGTTCGATCGGTGCTCCCGACGACAGGACATTGTGGGCGGATTCGGGATCGCACTTGATATTATGTTCAGCCATGCCACGTGTCCCGGCGGGGATACCGAGGCGACCACCCATGATCACCAGACGCTTAAGGCTGGACGCAAGAGCGGGCTCACGAACCAGCGCCACGGCAATATTGGTCAGAGGCCCGACGGCGAGCAGCGTCATCTCACCGGAGTTCTGCATCACTGTTTGGATGATGTAGTCAACCGCATGCCGCTCTACTTGCAGGGGTGAGGCATCTGTATCTACCTCCTCGAGTAGCCCGACGCCTTCATGTCCCGGCCAGAATATCGGATCGAGATTCAGCAGCGGATTCCTGATACCAGAACAGACGGGTACCGAATCGATTCCGCGCAGGTTCAGCAGTTTGGACACCATTCGGGCGCGAAGGTCCACGTCACCATAGACAGTCGTAACACCTTCAATGGTCACATCGTCCGAACCGAGTAATACCGCCAACGCGAGAATATCGTCGACATCGGTGCCGATATCCGTATCGAAAATCACGCGATGCTTTGCGTTCCCCACCTGCACTCTCCTTCACCCTACCTGCGTTCACCTGCCAATGGAGATGAGGGTGCGTCAACGGTGCGAGATGGTCAATCCGCAACGTACAACTCAGGAAATGATCGGATTGAACAGCACCTCATGATCGAGATCAGGTTCGATCCAGTCAATCAACAGGTTCGCTTCAGCAGCGACGTGCCGTTGCTCGAGCACAGTGAGTTCACGAAACGGCTGAATCGTCAGGATCGCTCGATGTTTCTTGACGTCGATCCGATAGCGGGCTGCAATAAATCCGTCCACCAGAACCGGCGGTCGACCGATGCCATTGTTCATGATCAGGAGGCGGTGGCGTTCCTCGAGGATTCGTGAGCGATCCTTGTGGGCAAGCCACAGGTTGTCGTAGGCACCGAGCAATCGGACGGGTGCAGCAGTGGATTCCGCGGGCCATGGGCTTTCCGGAAGATCGAGCAATTCCCGACCTGCTTCATCCACAAGCGTTCTCAGTTGCGGACGGAGACTGTCGATCACTGGCTTCAGTCCCGTCAGGCGGGACCACGACTGAATGTCGCCGGCCGCCATCGGTCCAAACGCTCGAATGTATCGAAGAATCAGATCCTCCAGATTGCACGACGTGTCGAGTGATTCCCCGAGCCATTGGTCCGCCAGCGCCCAGCGGGGTCGAGCGTTCGTTTTCCACAATCCCCGGGGTGGGACCTGACAGAGCGGAAGGATCCATTGAACGGCAGAGGCCAGAAGTTGCGGGTCCTCCTCCGGCCAGTCGATTCGGGCACGCTCCCTCATCTCCTCGGCGCCGCGTTCGGTGTCGTCCATGAGCCTGTTCGCCCAAGTTGTGACATCGGTAATATCGTTCCGGGAGAACAGCCCTCCGATCGAGGTTGGCGCCTGGGCCATTCTGACGTAGCCGGGAAGCATGATTGGCAGGAGTTTCAGGAGGTCACGACGAGTCGTCAGATGCACCGTCGGGCGCAACGATGTGGCCCGAACCAGTGTGCGATCGAGAAGTCCGTTGTTGATGTCTTCGGGCCGGAATTTTTGCAACCGACTCCACAAACCGGTGTACGGCGGCATGACATCCTGCGCCTGAAGTGCGACCAGATACTCGATTGCCTGTTGTGCCGTCATCTCGACTCGTTCCAACAAGTGCTGGCGTGCGAGGTAGCTTCGGTTGATCTGCCTCAGGCTGACTCGATCCTGCATAGTCCTCGATCCTGTAATCGCGAAGTGGAGTAGATTCGACGTCTTGTCGCACCAAACACACTGCTACGGCGAGGTCAGCGCTCGCCCCTGATTCAACGCAGTGCCCGCTTCCCGGGCAACATCCTGGGGCACCATTGCATGAAAGCCCGACACAGGCTAGAGTGCTTTCGCTCGAGAACAGCTGACCAAATCTGCGTCTGTGTTCTATTCATCGTGCACAACGGCAATCGTCGGACTCACATCTGGAAAGCAGACCATGCGGGCACACATTATTTCGATCGGATCCGAACTCCTCCTGGGTCACATCACCGATACAAATGCGACCTTCCTCGCTCAGGAACTGACCGCGGTTGGTATTCCGCTGGTACATGTGACATCGGCTGGCGACGATCGCGGTGAACTTGAAGGAGCGATTCGTCACGCATTGTCGTTGACCAATCTGGTTATCTGCAGCGGTGGCATTGGCCCAACCGACGATGATCTGACCCGGGAAGTGATAGCCGATATCGCGGGCGAAACCCCGACGCTCGATCCGGATCTTTTCGACACGCTGCGCTCGTTCTTCGCCAATCGGGGTCAGAACATGCCGGAGCGAAATGCCAAGCAGGCATGGACGATTCCCTCTTGCGAGGTTTTGCCCAATCCGGTCGGCACGGCACCCGGCTGGATGGTTCGACCCACCACTCATCCTGGATCGATCATCATCGCAATGCCTGGCGTTCCCCGTGAGATGTACAAGATGTGGCAGGAACAGGCGCTGCCTCGGATCATCAAGGAATCCGGTGACAACATCATCGACACGATGACGATCAAGACGATCGGCATCGGTGAATCCGCCGCCGAGCAGGAACTCCACGATCTCGTACTCAAGGCAGATCCAACTGTGGCCACCTACGCCAAGGACGATGGCGTTCACGTAGTTGTTACGGCAACGGGCGACGTTCCGGCCGAGGTGCGTGCCCGACGGGATGGCGCTGTCACCGAAATCAATCGACGCTTCGGCAGCATGGTCTGGGGGGTTGACACCCAGACCTGGGCCACCGTCCTGGCCGGCCTGCTCGCCCGGGACAATCGGAAACTCGGCGTGATCGAGCACGGGACAGGCGGAGCATTCACAGAAATCCTGGCGCGAGATTTGAACGGAACCGCTGCCCTCGCAGAATCCCGGGTGCTTCCACTTTCGCTTGCACCATTAGGTGAGGATGTCGGAGCGTTCGCGGCTGATCTGGCGCAGCAGGCGGCGGCACTACCCGGCGCTTCTGTCGGGCACGCGCTGGTGCTCGAGGGAGAGCGTCAACCGGATGGTCTCTTCTCCGGACGGGTCTGGGTCTCAATGGCAGTCGCCGGATCGCCATCTGTCACGATCGACCCTGCGAATCAACGATCCTCTCTGGCCGAAGTACAACGCCGGTCCGCCCTGCACGCTGTCGATTGCCTGCGGAAATTTCTCGACCAGTCGTAATTACGCTTCCAATGTCGCAAGTATGGCGCGCTGACGATCGAGCATCGTTGCGCGCTGATGGCTGGTTGCGTCTTCCCATCCGAGGAGATGCAACACACCGTGGGCGACGAGAAAATGGATTTCGGCGGTGGTATCCCAGCCATAGTCTGCCGCCTGGTCGGCGGCTCGATCAACCGAGATCGCAATGTCGCCACCACGTGCCGACTCAGCGAATCCCGACCATTCTTCCCCACCGGAATTTGGAAACGTCATGATGTCGGTTGGAGTATCGTCGTCCAGATAATCACGATGTAGTCGCTGCAGTTCCAGATCATCGGCCAGCACAATGGCGATTTCCCAGCCTCCAGTGGCTGCTTCGGCGGCAAGTACTGCCTCGACAATGCGGTGCACGTTCGCCACCTGAAAGTTCGAAGGCAAGGTTGTTTGCAGATCCACATCGAGATCGAGGCGGAAGCGCACCTCGCTCATGGCTTCAGTGCGTCCTTGACCGCCGAAGAGAGACGCCGACCATCGACCCGTCCGATCGAGCGCGGATTGAGCAGGCTCATGACCTTTCCCATGTCCTTCGGGTTCGTCGCTCCAACTTCAGCCACCCCGGCCGCGACGAATGCGGCGAGCTCATCGTCCGACATTTGCAGTGGGAGGTAACTTTCGAGGATCTCGAGCTGCGATTCCTCGCGCCGCGCCAGATCCTCGCGATTTCCCTGACGGAAGAGTTCGATCGCATCGCGGCGTTGCTTGGCCGCTGTGCGCAGCCAGGCGATTTCCTCCGCTTCGGTCAGTGCTTCCCGTTTGTCGATTTCCTGGTTTTTGACCCCTGAAAGCAGATAGCGAAGCGCATCGCGCTTTTCTGGTTCCCGCGCTTTCATCGCTACCATCATGTCGGCTCGAAGCCGCTCACTCAATGATTCACCCATCGTGTTGGCTCTCCTGACGTCCAAATGCACCGAGCGGCTCTCCGCCGAGAATATGAAAGTGCAAGTGGAAGATGGTTTGTCCGGCATCGGAACCGGCATTGGTCACGACCCTATACCCTGATTCAACGATACCGCGAATTTCGGCGACCTTGCGCGCGGTCGCGAAGAGATCTGTCAGCAGCGTCGACGAGGCGCTGGAAAGGTCATTGATACTCGACAGGTGTTGCCTTGGAATCACCAGAACGTGTTCGGTTGCCATAGGTTGCTGGTCGAGAAATGCGACAGCGTGTTCGGATTCGACGAGGAACTCGACCGGGATTTCGCTCATGGCTATCTTGCAGAAAATACAGTCAGTCGGTGATGCTGGCACAAGGAACCTCAGTCAGACGGAGCGGCGAATGTCATTCCGCACAGTGATTCGGATCGATCCAGTATGCCAGAGCTTCCAGAAGTAGAAACAGTTCGTCGTGGACTCGAGGCCCTAGTCGTTGGATCGACGATCATCGGAAGTACCCTGGGTTCGTTTCCCGGCATCATCGGGGACCTCGATCACGGCCACTTCTCGGCATTGACCAACGGATCGCTGATTACGGGCGTCGACCGACGTGCCAAATACCTGTTTATCGAAACGAATGGTCCGGCGATCCTTCAGGTTCATCTACGGATGACTGGGCGCCTCCTCGTGACAACCACAGATGCCGATCCGATCCGCTTCCAGTATCTGGCGATTCACCTCGATGGAAACCGCGATCTTCGCTACGGCGATCAGCGGAAGTTCGGACGAGTAACATTGATCGATCGAGATGGATTCACCGCGTTGTCGGACAGGCTCGGTCCCGAACCTCTCTCCAGGTTGATGACAGCCCGGGGACTTCAGCTGGCGCTGGCCCGGAGAACCGGCAAGATAAAGAGTGCCTTGCTCGATCAGGCAGTCGTAGCTGGTCTTGGAAACATCTATGTCGATGAAGTCCTGTTTCGGTGCCGGATTCATCCTGAGCGAGTTCCTTCGACGCTCACGATAGAGGAATGTACTCTTCTTGTGCGGGAAATCCGCCGGGTTCTGAAATCAGCAATTGCCTTCCAGGGCACAACATTCTCGACCTTCGAGAATCCCTACGGAGAATCCGGAACCAACGCGAGCCAACTCAGGGTTTATGGCAAGGGCGGTCGCGACGTCCCGTGCGTGCGTTGCGGCACGATGATCGAGAGAATTGTGGTCGGTGGTCGCGGAACGTCCTTCTGCCCGACATGCCAACGATTACCCTGAATTTGGAGGAGATATTTACATGCAGAGCAGGATCCGAAACCTGCTGGAAACAGCCGGGTTCGCCTCGACCGATCTCGAGCAGGCTCCGGGATTCGCCAACGCAGTCTGGTTGACGCCTGACGCTGTTATTCGAGTCAACGAAGGTCGCTTTCGGGATGCCTTTCGGTATGAAGCGAGCGTCCTGGTACATCTGAAATCCACGTTTCCAGTACCGGAGGTTCTCGCAGTTGGACAGCAGGACGGCGGAGGGGAGTTCATTATTCTGCGACGGTTGCCGGGCCGGAATCTCGAGGAGGCCTGGCCCACCCTGACTGCGTCGGTACAGGACGACGTGTGCAGGCAGCTTGGCAGGCACATCGAGGAGCTGCATTCGATCCCGGCGGCCGCGTGGATGCGAAATCCATGGGTGGAACTGGCTTTGGATCAAAGGCAGTTACAAAACGCCTACCATGCGCCACCAGCCGACATCGACTGGATGATCGAAGCGGCCCGCCAAACCAGACCGGACCTGACCCAGGTGCTTGAGCAGGTCGGGTCGATGGTACGGAACGGTCTATCGCTTTTTCAGCAACCTGATTCTGTCTTCGTCCATGCGGATCTCCACTTCCGAAACGTGATGGTCATGGATGGACAGGTGACCGGACTGATTGACTTCGAGGGAGCTCGCCTGGCGCCGAGAGATACAGAGCTCGACATGCTCGTCCGCTGGCTAATCGGGCAGCGCATGAAATTCGGTTCACAGTACGACCGCGTCGTTCCGCTCATTCGCAATATCTACCCGGCCCTATTCGCCGGTGACAACCTGATCCAAAGGATGGAGATCTACGAGCTTCTTTGGCAGTTGGTCCAGCTTCAGAACTGGAAACCGGGCGCTACCTGGATGAACGATCCGGGTGATCACCTTCAGGGCGTGCTCAGCGGTCGATTCGGCAGGGATGTAGCTACTGTGCTGTCGTGAGCACGGTCTATGCGAAACTGGCTTGCTGAAACATCTCCGCAGTCAATTGAAGGAAAATTCGATGTCAAACACACTTTCGGAAACGATGTACACGGCAGAAGTCGAGGTTACTGGCGGGCGCGAAGGACACGCCTCCAGTTCCGACGGCAATCTCGATCTGACCTTGCAGCGACCGGCCCAGACTGGCAAAACAACCGGCGCTACCAACCCTGAGCAACTGTTCGCGGCGGGCTACGCGGCGTGTCTGCAAAGCGCCTTGATTGGTACCGCCAGCCGTGCCGGGCATAATGCGTCCAAATCCGTGATCAACGCTGCAGTTTATCTCGGGAAAACCGAAGCTGGCGGCTACGGTCTGGCTGTGGCGTTCGATGTCACGATGCCGGGTTTGGATCAGGCAACGGCCGAGGACCTGGTTGCGACGGCCCATGCCGGATGCCCGTATTCCAACGCGGTGAAGGGGAACATCGACGTCTCATTCTCGGTTTCTGTTTCCTGAAGCGACTACCTTGGTACCTTTACGAAAACACGTTCACCGATGTTGCGGACAGGTTTTCTGGCGGCGCCACAGGTGCTGCTTGGCCCCCTCCGCACGGCCAAGAAGTTAGCAGACTGGCAAACGACCCAGAATGCGCTGGCAAAATTCAAGGACGATGGTCACCATCACCGGCATCTGCGTTGGGCCAGTCGTGTCAACGGTGAACGCCACGGTGTGATGACCGAAGCAGTTCGGCAGCACCTTTCTTCTCACCTGACGATGCACTTTTCCTTCGCAGGATTACACATCTGCGCGATTCAACGTCCTGATTCCCACATCTATTTCGAACGCGTGCGCGAACAGGCTCCGTTACATGGCATAGCTTTGCAGACGATTCGTTCGTTCATTGTGCAATCGATGGAACGGAACGGACTGGTGAGATCGGGTTTGGCAACATCGAAGCCAAGGATATCGATCCCGGTATCCGGACTCTGCGTGCAGTGATCGATGTGGGTGCGCGGGAAGGTTCTTCCCGGGCCGAGCGGGCGTCACCTGTTGAGATTGCCCAATTCTTGCCATAGGATAGCGACTATGCGAAGTGAAGCATCACATGCTTCGCAATCGGGGCCAACTATGGCCAAACCAGACAGGAGCTTTCGAATGGCATCCCCTCCGGACACGATCGACGTGGTTCACGCGATTCTCGGAATCGACGACTCGTCCGTCATCGCCAGGCTGCGAAAGAAGAAACCGGGTCAGATCGATGAACTTCAGGCGTACTATCGTTCGATCTTCGAACCGGAAACAGTCTCGGCCGACCAGTTTCCTGTTTCGCTGCGCGCCCTGGTCGCGTTACGAGTAGCGACGCACACCAGGAGTTCGGCGGTTGCCGCGTGGTACGCCGATCTCGCCAGAGAATCCGGAGCGGTGGAGGTTGATCTCCAGCGAGCATCTGATCTCGCCGATGAATGGTCAGACGATACGGTCACTGGTGCTTCGCTACGCCGGACAGACAAGATCACACTGAAACCGTCATCTGCGCAAGCGGAAGACATCGACGCGTTAACGTCATCCGGACTGACGCCAGGTGCAATTCTCTCGCTTTCCCAAGTGATCGCGTTCGTGTCCTATCAATTGCGATTTGTCGCCGTACTGCGAGCAGTTGGAGGATTGACATGACTGCACCACTCCGCACCACCTTTACCCTCGACTACCTTGAGTGGAAACCGTGGGTAACACGC
>JBBJOX010000090.1:0-9856 GCA_037724245.1 Thermomicrobiales bacterium
CGGCGCCAGATCGTTCCAGATGGCTGTCAAAGAGGATGGGTTGCTAGAATCGTGAGGGACAATTGCTACGTTGTTCCCACGTTCAGGTGCAATGAAACGGAACGAGATGACTTTCAACGAATCAGAACCGCACTATTCTGACGTGCGCACTGCTGGGTCCGAGAAGATCGCGGCTTTGGCCGAAGCGATCCAGGCGCATTCACGCATCGCTGTGTTCACGGGAGCTGGCATCAGCACCGAATCCGGGATTCCCGACTATCGCGGACCGAACGGTGTCTGGGCCCGGAATGCCATTCCGCATATCGACTCCGTGCAAACGGATGACGCCTCCCGGCGCGAGATGTGGGCCTATCGCCGCGAACACTACCCACTGATGCTGGCCAGGCGTCCGAACTCGGGGCATGTTGCGCTGGCCGATCTGGAGCGTATGGGGAATCTCATCGCGATCATCACGCAGAATATCGATGGGCTCCATCAGAAAGCAGGATCGGATCCGGATCGGGTCATTGAGCTGCACGGATCGACACACAATCTGCGATGTTCGACCTGTGGTCGGGTCTACGAAGGCTCTGCGATCCAGCAACGGCTGGAGGATGGAGAAGCGGATCCTCGTTGTGAATTCTGTGGCGGTCCCCTTCGCACAGCCACCGTGTTCTTTGGAGAGGCGCTGCCACCAATCGCACTGCAGACAGCGGTCGCCGTGGCTCGCGCCTCCGATCTGATGCTGGTGATCGGGAGTTCGCTGGCGGTCAATCCGGCGGCCCGGTTGCCGACCATTGCTCGTGAAAACGGAGCGAAAGTGATCATCATCAATCGCGAGCCAACTCCGCAGGATGCTGTTGCCGATCTCGTGATCCACGCAGACGCCGGCCCCACGCTGACAGGCAGTATCGACCTGGTCGATTCGATGCGCAAAGAGGCGTCACGATGACTGCGCCCGGCGAGGCGCCGATCAACTTCATAGACGCCCACAACTGCTTCGGGTGCGGATCGCTGAATGTTCATGGATTGCAGCTTCGACTGCACCCCGATCCGGAATCGAACGGTGTTTTCACGCTGTTCACCCCGAACAGTGCGTTCGAGGGCTACGGCGGGATGGTTCACGGTGGTATCGTGGCGACCGTTCTCGACGAAGTGATGGCCTGGTCACTCTACCGGATAGGGGCGTGGGCAGTCACGGCGCAGATGGAAACACGCTTTCGGCATCCCCTCGTCATCGATGTCCCGACCAGGGCGACCGGACGGATCGATCGCGATCGTGGTCGGCTCTTCGATCTCTCAGCCGACATTCGACGCATCAGCGACGACCTGATTCTGGCCGAAGCAAAAGCGACCTTCATGCGAGTTCCGGAGGGCCAGGCTAACGCCTGGCGGGATCGCTACAACACAGGAGCAGACGGAACATGAAGCTCAGGCTCTATCTCGGTGGACCGATGTTCGTCTCGGCCGAAGTTCGTTACAACCTTTGGCTGGCTTCGGAACTGCGGTCGCGCGATTTCACCGTGTATTGCCCGAACGAAAGCGAACCAATCAACGATAAATCGCGGACAGACGTCACCGTGCGGAAAATCTACGACGTCGATATGGAGGCGCTCAAAGCCAGCAACGTCTACATCTGCCAGGTCAGCGAGGATTCGGGCACAAACTGGGAGGCGGGGTATTTCGACTGCCTGAGCAAGGAAGTCGATTCGAGCCGCTATCTGGGTGCCCTGGGATTGGCGACGGATATACGACTCGCCGCGACGCCAAACGCGGCCCAGACTGGGGTCGAGAATCTGGCCTACGCCATCAACGCGTTCATCGTCGGTGGATTGCAAAGCAGTCTCGGTGTGGTGACATCGGAAGAAGAACTGTTCGCTCGACTCGATGATATCCGGTTGACCTGGAACGACAGCCAGGATAATGCATGACTCAGTCCAGATCGTCGGGCATCGCATTGGCTGCCTGTTCCTGAGCTGTGGCCACCAGAACATTGAGTGATTTGAGGAGCGATCCAATACTCTCGTCATCGAGCAGAAAGAGGGCCAGTTCGGTCTCTTCTTCGGTAAACTCGATCAATCCCGCACCGGATGATTCACCATTCTGCCCACTGGCGCGGATCGCCTCCAGCCAGTCCGACGCATGGCGGTTGGCCTCTCGCAACAGGCGGAGCAAATCCTCGGCGTTGGCGCTGCGCGATCGTTCGAGCTCGGCGGTTGGGAGCAAATCCGCTGGGCCGGCCTCGATCGATGACGTCTGGGCTCCATCGCCAACAAGTGCCCGGTATGTTCCCGGCGTTGTGGCGAGAATAAATCCGTACTCCTCGGTTTCGGCGTGGGCCACAGCCCTTGGACCAGGCGAATCGTTGGCTGCGGCGTGCTGAAGCGTTTCTAGACCAGCGTCGAAGACGTTCTTGCCAGTGCGACCGTCGCCACCCCGTTCGTTCAGGATGTAGGCATAGACCAGGAACGCGGCCGGACCGACACTGGATTCCAGCTGGATCGTGTAGATGGAGGCGTTGGCATCGCGCTTGATCGCAGACAGATCGCGCGAGAGATCGGTTGGCGCTTCGCCCAGGCCCAGAACCTGACCGAGAAAAAGCGCCGCTGCTCGGGTGATTGGGGAATCGGAACCGACCGTTCCTGTTCCAGAAGTTCTGTTCGTCACCACCCTGATCCATCCTCTCGCGCCTGCTGCGCGTTACCTTGTATGCTCAATTACTGAAAGCTAGCATACCTGTCCGGCGGACGCATCGTGACCGGTAACCAACGCACATGGAGGTCGCGGTGACACCATATTCGAACGAATTGACCGATCAGTTGGTGACCGCACTCATCGAGGCGGCGCGCGATGCCGCGACCCGCGCCTACGTGCCGTACTCCAACTTCCCGGTCGGCGCGGCCGTATTGACCGAAGATGGTTCCATCGTCGGCGGAGTCAATATCGAGAACGCGAGCTTCGGGTTGACCGTCTGTGGCGAGCGGGTCGCGCTGTTCACCGCGGCTGCCCAGGGTCATCGCACGGTTCGCGCACTCGCCGTCAGTGCATCTAGGAAACCAGGGACAACCCCATGCGGCGCCTGTCGCCAGGTGATCAACGAGTTCAAACCGGAATTGGGACCGCTCCACATCCTGCTCGATTCAGGAACGACTGTCGTGCGAACGACACTCGACGCCCTGTTGCCGAGCGCGTTTGGCCCACGAGATCTGCAATAGACCGCGGCGAAAACGTGTGTCTGGGTCACCATTGTGCAAATTCGCGGCGTGATAAGTATTGATAAACCGTTACGGTAGGAACTATGCTGCAGATACCGGGTCATGCATGAAGGGTCATGCGCTTCAGTTCGCAAGAACGCCGTTGGGCTGACGGTCAATGAAGCGCAGATTCCTTTCCGGGTGAATCACATTGGACTGCGCTGCATATTTTGCGTTCAATGGTGAGGGACATTATCTACTGGCATTCACATACTGACCACGCTTCCGAGATGAAGTAAAGGGTTGGCGACGTCGCATTGCGCGGTGATTCAGCAATCTTTCACCTGGTTTCGAATCGAGGAGTGGTACATCAGAGCACGCTTTGTGAGCGTGCGAGAAAGGGCAACCATGCGTGGTCGGCCTCTCGTTATCGAATGGCGAGAAACTGCAGATGAACTTCAACAACGATTTCAAACCGAACGTAATGGACATCGCCGGGCTCGTCTCAATGCGATGCTGATGCTTCGCAAGGAGCAGCCGATCTCCGAAGTCTGTAACGCGGTCGGTGTCGATTACCGGACCATCCAGCGTTGGCTTTCCTGGTATCGTCAGGGTGGGCTCGACTCTGTGCTCAATCGAACTCCGGGGCACGCCGCTCCGGGACGTCCCTCGCACCTTTCCAAGCCGCAAATTGCCGAGCTCCTGGCCAAGGCCGATACCGGTGATTTCCGAACGATCTGGGATGCTGTGCGCTGGACGCAGGACACCTTCAGCGTCGAGTATACCTATACCGGCATGCATGCCTTGCTGAATCGCAATCAGCGAGACCGCAACTAATCGATCAACTGCGGCATCAAACCGAAACTACGCCGATTCGATCTGTGACCGCGGCGGTGTTATCACGCTCGAAAACAGCATAAGCACAGCGCCTAGCCCCCATATGGTGACGATCAATCCAACGATCCCGGCTATCCATGGTACCGGGATCATTTTGACGATTCCGACTGCGAGGACGCCGAGCGTCATGGCCAGCAGGTAATACCCGCGGCTTCCATCGTGCCAGCGCTTCGGCAAAATGAATCTTCCGATCGCCAATCCAACTGCAATCTGGCTCAGGTAGAGCGCTATCAGGAGAACGGCCAGCATCAGCAATCCGACTGGCAACCCGATGATCGAAACCAGCAGAATCACCGCCAGAACGGGAATCGTCACGATCCCGATCACACCAAGAATGCCGCTCCGTACGTAGCTTCCCGCGTTGGTGGACATTGCCGATGCAATGCGCGGAGCGATCAGGATCAGCGCGGCTCCAGCCAGCAGCGACCACATCACCCGCAGCAGCGGGCCGAACAACCCGGTCGGGTTCAGCAACGAGTCCCATGGATAGTTTGGTGGATCGGTGATCGTCCCCCCGATCGTCGCGCCATCGGAAATCGTTGGTTTCAAATACGTGTGATACGTCAGGTCTCCCTGAATCACGGCAGTACTGCGGACATCGAGATCGCTGACGTTGACATCGACTGAGCCCTGCACCGTTCCGGCAACGATCAATCTCCAGGTGTACCCCGTGATATCGCCCTGGACTGTGCCGCGAACATCGACATCGCCACCCGCGACGATAACATCGCCAGTGACCGTGGAACTGCTCGGAATCGTCACTCGACCACCAACGACAATGATGTCGCCACCAACATCGCCCCGCAGTTCGACGCTGCCACCGATCACCCGAATTGATCCCCCTACGTTCCCGGTGACGGTGCCTTGACCGACAGCCAACTGCAGGGATCCGGCGATATCTCCCGAGACTTCGGCATTTCCGGAGACGATCGAAACATCCCGCTCGCTCGACCCGAAAAAATCGACCGTTGCGGCGAGCCAGTAGGCATCTTCCCGCAGAACCTCATTGGCCTCGACGACGATATCCCTGCCCCGGTCGGCATCGGCGCCAAGCGAGCCGAATGGCATCGCCAGAACGGACACCGCCAGCACGATTGCAAACGACGCCAGCGCCATTCTGGAGGATCGAGGAGGGCCACTGGTGAAAGGCAGACGGAATGTGCCTCCAGATCGACGTCCGATTTGCATGCGCGTGGTGCCTCCGTGTGATGATCATGTCTGGTGGTGCAATCTGATTTCGTGGTCTGGATTCTCACCCCAGAGGATACGATAGTTGGATACGTCTAGCGAAGGGCGTCGGCAATCTCGACAACGGCGTCACTGATCGTGGACCAGCGGGCCGGCCGGAGTGGCCATGGTTTCTGTACCGTGCGGTTGGCAAAGACCGCAAAGGCCAGCTCACGATGTGGATCCGCCCAGACCAGAGTGCCGGATTGACCCCAATGACAAAAGGTCTCTTCCGAGGTGCGGGTGCCGGTCCAGTGGCGTGTCTTGTCGGCCTTGACTTCCCATCCGAATCCCCAGGCACCATTCTGCCAGCGAACTCCGGCAGTTTCGACACCGCCGGGCACCCCGCCGGTCTGGTCCTTGCGCATGGGTCGCAGTGTTTCAAGCGGGAGTCCACGTTCGTGGCCGGGGAGGAAGGCCGATGCGAACTGGACGAGGGCTGCTGGAGTCCCAAAGTACCCACCCCACGGGATTGCGAGATCCTGCCAGTAGGCACTGTTGTAACTCTCGGAATCGGTACCGACGCCGGCGGCATCGGCGGTAGTCACAATGCGCGCCCGTTGTTCCTCCGTGGGCCGGACAACAACGTCCGTCAGTCCGAACGGTTCGAGCACATCCTGGCGCAGGGAATCGAAGAACGCCCGATCGCACGAACGCTCCACTGCCATGGCGAGCAAACCGTAGCCAACGTTCGAATAGCGCAGTTCCTCCCCAGGCAGGCTGAGCATCGGAAGACCAACCATCGCATCGAGAATTTCGTCGAGATTCGGCTTGTCGCGCAAACGCAGATGCTTCACACCAATGTTCTCAGGAAGACCCGAGACGTGACAGAGCAGGTGACGAATCGTGATCCGGTCGCGATAAGCCTCGATCTGGGGCAATGATTCCCCGGCATGCTGCTCGTCGACACTGCCGAACTCCGGAACGTAGACAGAGAGTGGTGCATCGAGTTCGAGATCACCTCGCTCGACCGCAGCGATGACTGCAGTTGCTGTCAGCGGTTTCGATACCGATGCCAGCCCGAAGAGAGAATCGGGTCCGATTTTTTTGCCAGGCGATGCCTCGCCGGCGTAGCGCTCCCCAACCTGCAAGCCGCGCCGCCAGACTGCTGCTCCGGCGCCAGGAACCACTCCTTCGTCTACCCAGGTATCGATCTGGCGGAGTGCGTCGTCGAATGTGCTGTCGGCGGATGTCTGCGTCCCCATCAAAATTTTGCTCCTGATCGCCAACGCGTGAGTGGATATGGGATATTTGTGATTGAATACGATCGTCACGTCGGATGCGGCGAATTCTGCCTCCGTTGAAGACGGAATTGATCATCCGTCGCATCCACTGTGCCGTACACCCGCGCCAGCGGTCAATCAGGAGTGAACCAAGCGATGACATCGGAAAAGACCCGTCAACCTGTACCGAAGCTGGCGTCACCACGGATCACGGTGGTCGCAACCGATCATGATGTCGCCGTGATGGCGGCGAATCGGGTGGCGCACGTGCTCTCGGTCGATCCCGCTGCGGTGATCAGTTTACCGACAGGTTCGACCCCGCTTGGCATGTATCGCGAAATTCTCCGGCGGCTTGATGAGGGATCGATGGACATCTCGAAGATGAATCTGTTCCTCCTCGATGAGTATCTCGGACAAACCCGGGAGGATGAAGCGAGTCTGACGAACTGGCTGGTCAAGGAATTTCTTGGACCCGGCAACATCGACGAGAACGTGCACTATGTTCCGGCAGATGCCGCCGACCCAGACGCTGCAGCGCTTCAGTACGAAGCCGAACTGGCTGCCCTCGGCGGATTGCGTCTGGCCGTTCTGGGTCTCGGTCCCAACGGACATATTGCGTTCAACGAGCCGGGTTCGGAGGCAGATTCCCGAACCAGGGTGTTGGCGCTAACCCCGGAATCCCTCGACCAGTCGTCGGCCTACTGGAACGGCCGCGAAGAAATTCCGGCGATGGCGATGACCGTCGGTGTCGCGACGTTGCTCGAAGCTGATCAAATCGTGTTGATCGTGACCGGTGACAACAAGGCCGAGATTCTCCGTCGCGCACTCGAGGAACCGATGAGCGCCGATGTTCCCGCGTCCTGGTTGCGCCTGGCTGGCAGCCGACTTGAAGTGATCGTCGACAAGGCAGCGTCGTCGCTGCTGACTGGCCACTGATCCCGATTCATGCCTCGGTGTTTGTCTGCTCGATGAATTCTTTTTCGATAGCGGCGATCAGGCGAGCGTGCAGATTTGGATCATTCGCGGCGATCAGGCCGCGATTGATCAGCGTTTCCGGCTGGTTGTAGCGATAGCGCTGTCCGTATGCGTCGGTAAACGCTCCTCCGGCTTCCTCGGTGAAGAGTTGGGGAGCGGCCAGATCCCATTCGCGGGCGAAGCGGGTCCCATCCGGCGGCCAGAGCCCGATGAATGCATCGAACATCCAGGTCGGCTGCACCACACGCCGAGGCTGAAAACCAATACTCAACAGCATGGGTGGCGTAGCTTCAATGGCCCCGGCAATGCAAGCGAACACGTCCGGAATTTCCCGGCCGCCATAGTAGGTCGAGGACGCAAGAACCGGAACGGCAGCGCTGGAAACCATCCTGACGGGTTCGGGTTCTCCCAAGGTTTGGCGCCAGGCACCGCCACCACGTGTTGCAGCGTAGAGAAGACCGGTTGTCGGTTGATAGATCACCGCGACCACCGGTTCCTGATCTTCGATAAGCGCAATCATGACGTCGAATTCGCCAGACCGATTGATGAACTGGGCCGTCCCATCGAGCGGATCGACGATCCAGCAGCGACTCGAATCGAGGCGAACCAGATCGTCCGCACCCTCCTCTGTCATCAGGGCATCGTTCGGGAAATGCTGCTGCAAGGCAGCGCGGATCAGCGTATCGGCGGCGAGATCGGCGTCGGTAACCGGTGAGCCATCCGATTTCTCGTACTCGGTCGCCGAGTGCGCTTCATAGAAGCCGAGGATCGCAGCACCGGCAGACCGGGCAATTTCCGTAGCGAGGGCCAGTTCATGTTCGTAATTCGACATAACTTTCCTGTTGCTCATATTGCACGCCAACTCGCTGCCAGAACCGCAGACGTCTTGTGCATTCTGCTTCAATACGCGTGGTTGGGGGCTGGGGAAACATCCCTGAAGTCATGGCACGCCGTTGCATTTTCGGATATTGTGAAGCAGATGACGTTTCGGCGTCGAAGGTTTTCGATTCCAGACGACTGTACCGCTGAGTTTCGTCGCGCCGGGAGGATGTTGTGGTGACTACTGCAGGACGATTTTTTGGAAGAGGCCGTCGTTTGGCCACGGTGAGTGCCGTTGCCATGAGTGCACTGCTGCTTGTCAGCTGTGGCGACGATGAAGAAGAAGACGAAGTAACGCCGGCTCCGACACAGGCGCAGACTCAGCCAACGCAGCCGCCAGTGGCGACTGACGAACCTGAAGACGAAGCCACGCCAGAAGCCAGCCCGATGAGTGGCGAGGCGACTCCCGAGGTCGAAGAAGTCGCGGCAACTCCAGAAGTCGTTGCTTCGGATTCGACTCCCGTCGTGGGCGAGGCATCTGCGGTCGTTGAAGAAGGCGCAGCCACCGCAGAAACCTACATCGATAACTCCGCTACTGCCGTCGCCGGCGAGTTGGACGAAGTCGCAAGCCCGATGGCCTCACCGGAAGCCAGCCCGGCCAGCTAGGATCGCCGATCAGGCAGACGTGATCAGGACAGAAGTGGGGTATCGGTAACACCGGTACTCCACTTCTTTTCGTATACTGTGCGGGAACTTCTGAGCCGCCAACCTGCACATTGTGCCAGCGTGGTCGACGAGTCTGAACTGCGGCACGCTTTTTACTGTTGAACGTCTGGCCAGCCGCTTGTGCCACATCATCAAGATAGGGATTCCAGCATGACCCGAGGCCAAACCGAACCGTCGACTGCCAGCACAGGCGTAGCCTCCGAGGCTGCAGCGAGTGACCTCACGTCTCTGTCGGAGCCACCAATCAAATCCTTCGATTACGATGAAAACGACGAAGGTCTCGATTACCGTCGCCGGTACCGGGGATTGATCGGAATCGGGAGCAAAGTTCCGATCAGGGATCGCGCCATCCTTTCGCTGGTCTACACACCGGGCGTTGGTGAGGCCTGTCTCGCGATCAAGGATGCTCCCCTGCGCTCCTACGATCTCACCTGCCGTGGAAACACGGTGGCGATTCTGACCGATGGATCTGATATCTTCGGTCGCGAAGAAGGCCCGGCGGAAGCGGCCATCCCACTGGCCGAAGCTAAGAGTGTCATCTTCAAGACGTTTGCCGGGATCGATGCCTTTCCGATCTGCGTGAACTCGAAAAACGCTGAGAGCATCATCGAGGTTGGAACAGCGATTGCACCGACCTTTGGTGCCATCTGCCTCGACGATATTTCGTCTCCGAAAGCATTCACGATCGCCGATCACCTCGAGAAGGCAGCCAACGTTCCGATCTTCTCGAATCAGCACCACGGCACAGCTGTGCTCGTCCTAGGCGCATTGATCAATGCCCTGAAGGTCGTCGGCAAGAACCTCGAAGATATTAAC
>JBBJOX010000091.1:0-9829 GCA_037724245.1 Thermomicrobiales bacterium
GCATTCGCCAGTGCATTTGATCATCCCGATCGGCGGTCTGGTATGGTGGCATTTCTCGAGAAGCGCGTGCCCGAGTTTGGCACGGAACCGTCGTGAACATCATCAGCCTGATAAAACCCACTCCGTCCGGACCTGCGGCCAGTGAGTGGACGATCGGAAGTCTTGATCTCTACGCGTTGAGCCACGCCCTCGATCTTCGTGACCGGGTTGGCGGCTCCGTTCACGCCATCGTCGTTGGGCCGGCTTCGTCGGCACCTGTCGCTCAGCGGGCCCTTGCCAGCGGCGCCGACGAAGGAACGCTTCTTGTTTTCGAACAGCCCGAACTCCTCGATGCTGCGGCACTTTCCGTGTTGTTGAAGGAGCACGTGTCGGGAATGGATCACGATCTCATTCTGTCCGGACAAACTTCGGACGATCTGGAAACGGGCCTGCTCGGTCCCATGCTCGCTGAGCAACTTGGACTTCCGCATGTCTCGACAGTCACTCGCATTGATTCCGATGATGGACAACTTCGTATCGAGCGTGATGTTGTTGGAGGCAAGCATGTGTTGCAGGTAACGCTCCCGGCCCTGCTCGCCGTGCTGAGTGGGCGTGAGATATCACTTCGATTCCCGACGCCGCGCGGAATGATTGCGGCACGGAAGAAACCGATGCACACCATTCACATCGACACCGGGATACCAGGTTCAGGTGTCTCGTGGACGCACCCGACTGTGCCGGAACGTTCCGGTGATGGTGAACTGCTTCGAGATCTTTCGGCAGGTGATGCTGCCGTTGCGATCGCCAGTTGGCTTCGTCAGCGAGGTTTGACAGGATGACCGGGCAACGATTCGAACGGGTTCTCGTCGTCGCCGAAAGCGTGGAGGAGCATCGAGACCGGCAGACTTCCGAGCTGATCACTGTTGCTCAACGAATCGGTCGCGATATCGTGGTACTCGTCCTCGGAACCGACGCTGTATCGCGCGCCCGGGAATGCTCAGGGCAGGCACAGGTCTCGGTTGTGCTTCATGCGGACGACGAGCGATTCGAGCCTTCGATCGTGCAGCCATGGCTCGATGCGGTCGACACCGCTTGTAGCCAGATTCAACCCTCGGTCATCCTGTTCTCCGCAAGTCTGGCGGGTCGAGACATTGCACCGCGACTGGCTGTTCGGATCGATGCTCCAATTGCCTCCGATGTCGTACAGGTCTCGATTGATGACAACGGTCATCTGGTCTATCGTCGTCAGGTTCATGGCGGGCGAATGGTGACAGATCTCACGATCGCTGCGCTACGTTCGGTCGTCACTATTCGTCCCGGAAGTATGCGGGATCGTCCACAAGCCGGGGGCTCTGCTGAAGTCCGACGACTGAACCTGCCACCGCGAGTGGACTTTGGCGTCACGCTGCTCGAGACTCGACTCGCCGAAAAGAGTCAGCAGGGGCTGGCGACTGCAGCTCGAATCGTCTCCGGGGGCAGAGGGTTAGGAAATCCCGAAAATTTCAAGCTGATTGAGGATCTGGCCGCGGCCCTGGACGCAGCGGTGGGAGCCTCTGGCGCCGTAGTTGGTGCGGGATGGCGTCCACACTCGGAGCAGGTTGGATCAACTGGAACCACCGTCGAGCCAAGGCTGTATCTGGCGGTCGGGATCTCCGGGGCGGTTCAACATCTTATCGGAATGTCAGGGGCGGACTCAATCGTGGCGATCAATCGGGATCCGGAGGCGCCAATTTTCCAGGTTGCCTCACTCGGTATCGTCGGTGATCTCTTCGAAATCGTTCCGGCACTGATCGCGGAGCTTCGAAAGCCGCAGGAATGACCACGCGTGAACAGCAGTTTGACGTCGCGATCTGGGGCGCCGGCATCGCTGGCTCCCTGCTCGCGTTGAGTCTCTCCACGGCCGGATTCCGCGTGGCCGTGATTCCGAAGGGACCGGCGACCAAGCCCTTGCGGCCCGGCTTCTCCATTGTCGACGGCACGATGACACCGACAGACGATATGGAGCGGACGTTGCTCAAGCGCGCAGAGGCCAACGGCGCCTTTTTGTTTGGCGACGACACTGTCGACTCGCTCGAGCCCCCAATTGGTCCTGTTCGTGCGGTTATCACGTCCAGTGGTCGAATCACCGTTCGTGCGCTGATCCTGGCCGATGGGTCCGATCCACGCGTGGGTCGTGAACGAGGGTTGCTCCCCGAGTGGGAACCGTGGCAATTGGTGCACTTTGCCTACGGATCCCTGATCAGTTCAGGTCAAACGGCGCCCGCCTTCGATGTGATTGCCGGAGCGCGCGCTGAGTATCCATGGCGTGGATACCGCATCGGAAACATCATCGGTGTGGGATGGTATTTGCAGCATGAAATGGAATCCCGCGTTCACGTCACCGAGCTTCTCGACGATGTTCGAGAGCGATTCGTCGGCGCCTGTTTCGACCAGAGAGACCCACTGGTCGAGGTCGTGCCGTACGAACCTCGGCACCTCGAAGCCGGAATTGTCGTGGACAATGTGATCGCAATTGGCGATCTTGTCGGAATCGTCAACCCGCTGTCGTTGCGACGAAGCGAACTTTCGTTGAAGATGGCGGAGCGAGTGAGTCGTGTCGTTGGAGATTGGTTGCGGGGCGGATCGCCCGGCACCCGGGATTTGAAGCGCATGCGAAGCGTGCTCAAACCATTGGTCGGAACGGAGCAACCGACCGAATCTGGCCCGCCGATGCTTCTGGTACCTCGTCCGCCGGAACGGGGTCGGGGGTTCGGGCCACTCATTCGAAGACTTGTCGAACGATGACACAGTGAAAGGGAGAAAGATCATGGGAGCTTCAATGAGAATCCAGCACGTCAGCGTACCAATGCCACTCGGTGGCAACGATGAGATCCGCCGATTCTATGGGGAAACCCTCGGATTCACCGAAATCGTCCCGCCGTCTGTTCTGGGCCAGGAGCGTTTCGTATGGTGGGCCGTTGGAGATGGTGGGCATGAACTGCACTGCTACACGATGGATCCCTATGTCAAAAGTCAGCCAAGCCAGCACTTCTGCATTCAGGTAGACGATGGGCCAGCTGCCCGAGAAAAACTGGTCGCGGCCGGATATTCGGTCAATGAGGAGCCAGGTATCAATAACCGACCTCGCTTCTCGACCGCCGACCCATTTGGCAACAAGGTCGAAGTCACTGAAATCATTGGCCAGTACAGTTAAGCTTGCTTGCTTCGAACGCCTGTGGTGTCAGGCTGCGCGTTTGCTATCTGAACCTGGCGATTGAGTCTGAAAAGAGACAACCGTGGGCGCAACCGATCAGAAGATCACTTATACTGCTACGCCTGACCAAATTGAGGCGATGCACGATGCGTTCGATGCCGCGCTGGCATCGGTCGAATCCGGTATTGGAACGGCGTATCCGCTGCTTATCGATGGCCAGGAACGGCGCGATCGTCCGACCTTTGAAGTCACGACACCAGCCAATGTCAGCCGGGTACTTGGCACCTGTCAGCGCGCCACGTCGCAGGATGTGGATGATGCCGTCAACGTCTCCTTGGCGGCCTATCCCGCCTGGTCACGACGGAGTTGGCAGGATCGGGTCGCAATTATTCATGGTGCGGCAGAGAAGATTCGCGAACGGAAGTTCGAGATCGCCGCGATCATGATTCTCGAAGCCGGAAAGTCGCGGGCAGAAGCCATCGGTGAAGTCGAGGAAGGTGCTGACCTGCTCGATTACTACGCCGATCAGGTGACGGCGCACGACGGGTTTCACCTGCCCATGGAATCGATGGATCCGCGCGAACGCAATCAGTCCCTGCTGCGTCCTTTCGGTGTCTGGGCGATCCTCGCTCCGTTCAACTTTCCACATGCGCTGGCTGCGGGGCCGATTGCTGGTGCCTTACTGGCGGGCAACACCGTTGTCTTCAAGCCAGCGTCGGCTACGGCGATTTCTGGCTATGTACTTGCCAAGGCGTTGCATGAGGGTGGTATTCCCACAAACGTGCTTCAGTTCGTGACCGGCGGCGGTGCCGAGGTTGGGGAGACGCTGGTTCGCCATCCGAAGGTCGAGGGCGTCGTGTTCACCGGATCGAAGGAAGTCGGATTCAATCTCTATCAGACGTTTGCAACAAAATATCCGAAGCCGATCATCACGGAAATGGGTGGCAAGAACCCGACGATCGTGACCAACAACGCTTCCCTCGACAAGGCAGTTGAAGGAGTAGTGCGGTCTGCATTCGGGTTCTCGGGTCAGAAATGTTCTGCCTGTTCCCGGGCGTACGTCGAGCGCGGTATCTACGACGAGTTCATGGACCGACTGGTCAAACGAACCGCCGAGCTATCGATCGGTGATACCACCGGGCGGACTGTATTCATGGGACCAGTCATCGACGACGAGGCGGTCGACCGCTTCGAAGGCGCGATGAAATCCGCCACCGGTGGGACGATTCGGGCAGGTGGCAAGCGCCTGACTGATGGCGAACTTGCTGCCGGGACATTCGTCGCGCCGACGATTATCGATGGATTGCCGCTCAATCATGAACTTTTCGAGCGTGAGCTCTTTCTGCCGTTCCTGACCGTTGCACCAATCGACTCGCTCGAGCAGGGTATTGAGGAAGCGAACAAGACAGAGTACGGTCTGACAGCAGCAATCTTCTCCGAGGATGAAGCCGAGATCGAACAATTCTTCGATACGATCATCGCCGGGGTCACCTACGCCAATCGCAAGGGAGGCGCAACCACTGGTGCCTGGCCGGGCAATCAGCCGTTCAGTGGCTGGAAAGGCTCGGGTTCCAGCGGCAAGGGAGCTCTCGGCCCCTACTACGTACAGCAGTTCCTCCGGGAGCAAAGTCGAACCGTCGTCGTCGACGAGTGAGTTCTGCGCCTCGAATATGTCGATACTACAACCAGTAACCGGGCGTCCAATGCGAACGCCCGGTTCTTTTGCTGTGAATCAGAGGGATTTCAGGTATTCGGCGGTGCGTTTTAAACCCTCGGCGAAAAGATTTGGTCGCTGGCCGACGCCGATCCGCAGGTGATGCTCAAGCCCGAATGCCGAACCCGGAGCCAGCATGACTCGCACATCCTTCGCCAATCGATCCGCGAGTTCGGTCGACGGAATGTCCAGGTTGTATCGCACCATCGCCAACAGCCCGGCCCGAGGCGGTTGCCAGGACACGAGATCTGCGTGCTCGCGGAACCAGGCGTTGGCTACCTGCATATTCTCGTTGATGATCTTGCTGTTGCGATCGAAGATGAATTCCCGATTCAGGATTGCTGTCAGGGCAATGGCATCGCTGAGCCCGGATGGACTCAGTGAGACATAGTCGCGCATCCCCCAGCAGGCGGCGACAAGGTCCGGGTTCGCCACAAGCCAACCAACACGCAAACCCGGAAGTCCGAACGGCTTCGACATGGTTCCGACGCTGATTACCTTGTCTCCGAGGTTATGGGCGGGAGTAGGCATGCGTACGCCATCTGGATGCTGGAGCCAGCGATAGGCTTCGTCGGAAAGCACCCATGCATCATTTCGGCGAGCAATGTCGATCACACGCTGGAGTTCAGCCTGATCCAGCATGGCACCCGTTGGATTGTGCGGGGTGTTGATGACGATGAGTTTGGTCGCCGGCGTCACCAATGTTTCGAGAACATCCAGATCGTAGCGGAATCCTTCACCCTGAACGACGGTCCACTCGGTGACATTCGTCGTGATCGCTTTTGCCACACTCAGAAGTTGCTGGTAGGCAGGTGAAACTGCCACCACGTGATCATCTTCCTGAAGCAGCGCATTGAAGATCAGGAAGTTTGCCTCGATGGCACCGGTGGTGACCAGAACATCCTCGGGCGTGGCGCGTTCGTACGTGTCCGCGATCGCAGTGCGCAAACCCAGCGTTCCACGAGCTTCCGAATAGCCGAGTCTCATCGATCGCAACTTCGATTGAAGGTCTGAGGAAGCGTCCGCTGGAATCAGTTCGTACAGTTCCTCAAGCGAAAGAGGATAGACCCCACTTTCCGCAATGTCGAAGTCGACATCCAGTTCCCATGTGGTCATCCAGCGTTCAAGTTCAAAGCGAGCCAGTTTCACAGAATCATTCCTCCAGCAGCAAATCGATCAGGCGACCCGGCGCACCTCTCGACGTTGACGCCAGGCTCCACGTTGCCGCGACACCCGCGGCGAAGGATCGAAGAGAAACCCTCCGGACGCAAATCCAATGAATGCCAGTACCGTGGCCATTGTCAGCACGGTTTCAAGATCGTACTGTTCGATCAGGTATGCCCCAAGCAGCGGCGACGCAGCGCAGAGCCCGAGCACGATGTTGGCGAGTGAAATCGTTGCCAATCGATTAGAGATCGGCACCACGTTGACGATGTAGCGCTGGCTTCCGGCGGCCTGAACATAGGCGGAGATACCCAGCAGTCCATAAATCGCAACGAATACCAGGGTTGCCTGCCAGTTGGTATCGAAACGCTCCAGGTAGGCGTCGGTTTTCGAAATGGCCGGAATGATCAGCGCCAACGCAATTGCGAGAAGTCGGCAAAGCGATCCCGCCAGAATCATGCTGCGTGGGCCTCTTTGCCCCGCCCACCCTGAGGCAAACACCGCCGCCAGGAGTTGACCACCGGCGTACACCGCGGTTGCGACTCCGACATAAAAGAACTCGAACCCCAGTTCTCCAATTCCGAAGATGATCAGAAACGGATCAGCCATCGCTGAGAGACCGACCAGTAGACGGAAGCCCAGGAGTCGCCTCACCGCCGGATTGGCCAACGTCGATGCCAGATTGCCTCGGCCGGGCGTCGTCGGCGTGATGGCGCGGGTTGCCGCAACTGTGGTCATGAACTGGAACCATGTAGCAGCGGCCACCGCAACAGCAGCCAGAAGGAAGAGAACACCAACATTGCGGTAGAACTCGAGTTCGCCCGATCGCAGGGCAAGTACGGCAACGACTCCGCCGCCGACACTGGCCAGCCCACCGAAAACCCGCTGGGTGGCGAACAATGTTCCGGCGCGGATTGCTGGTGTCGATGCCGCGATCAGGCCGCGTGTCGTTGTCAAGTTGAACGCAGACGCAACGACATAGACGGCGAAACTGATCAGGATCAGATCGACCATGCGTAGCGGTTCGATGTCATCGGCAAAATACGTGAGCCAGGCGATCATACCTGCCGCTGCGGTGCGGATAATCCCACTTGCGGTTGCGAGGTATCTGCCCGGAGGCGCAAGTCGAGCGAGCAGGGCACGAACCGGAACCGAGAGAGACCAGCCAGCACTGGAAATCACCAATGGCAGAGCAATCTTCACCAGCGATCCATCGAGCAGGAAGATGAGGGCCGCCAGAAGGAACGGACTGAACAGTATTTCCGCGAACGCCTGCAGACTGGTATGAACCAGCGCCAGAACAGGTGCGCTGGGAGTGGTTCGGCGGAACGTCCGTACGAATCGGCGATTGAGATTGACCACACGTCCTCCACGGACTGAAGCAGGGATGCAATGTTGATGGAGCGCGTCAGTCGCGTTACCAGTACGGAATTATAGGCTGTCGCCGAAGACTGACAGTAGCGATTGTACGTACAAAGTTTTCAGGCCAGCGGCGCGAGCAGGGTGAGCCCTCGGGTCAGGAATGCCATATGTTCCGGCGAGAGCTGTGATTCGGCGTCGTCGATGCTAACGACTTTTGCCAAATGCCCGGGGTTCAGCCGACCGCGGACCACCAGCCCTGTATCACCGCCTGGGCCCGCCCGGAAAGGCCCGGCCCAGCCAGCCACTTCTATTTCCGTCATGAAGTCGCTCACCGTCGCCACGGCACTGCGCCAGACCGATTGGTCCTTTTTTGGAGTTGCCGTCGGCAGAGTGCGATCGACCAGAACCATGGAGCGATCCTCTTCGGTGAGCGCCAGAACCGGGATGCTGACGGCCGAGCCCATTGCACGTTCGATTTCGGCGCGAATCTTGGCGTAGCCCACGGGGAGCGTCTCCGGCATGACTTTCGTCGAGGCGATGATCGGCATGAAGTTCGCATCGCCGCGCCATCGGGGAACAATATGTTGGTGCAAATGCTCGGCGATGCCAGCACCACCTGACTCTCCAAAGTTGAATCCGGAATTGAACCCTTCGCACGTCAATGTCGTTCGAAGAACGTCCATCAGGAACGGCAACAAGTCGGCCATCTCATGCCGTACCACAGGATCGAGCGCTGCCGGTTCCGACGTGTGCTGGTTCGGAACGATCATGATGTGCCCGCTGCCGTAGGGGAAAAGGTTCATCACCACGAAGCAATGTTCCGCCCGATGCAGGATCAGCGACGTGACGTCGTTATCGTCATCCAGAAGCTGGCAAAAGACACATCCGGGCGGTTTGGCATCACCGCTCAGGTAGCGCATGCGCCACGGTGTCCACATGCGTTCCGGTGTAACCAACTATCGAGCCTGGTACGAACTGAGCCGGGCACTGACATTGACCAGATCGTCGGCAATCACATCACGCGTCGGTACCGATTCGACGGCGCAGGCAGCAGCGACCAGGCCAAAAGTCTCATGGGCTCGTGCCGCCAGATCACCTTCGGCTCCAACAGTCCACGTTGCGGCATTGCCGAGAATCAGGGCTGCAACTGTCGATGCGGAGGCACCTTCAACTGCGCCATCCAGTGCCCGATCCGGCCGAACCTGCTCCCAGCTCAATTGCCCACGAATGCAGGCCAGAGCCAGCCAGTAGCAGACCTGACCAGCTTCGAGACTGATGTCCTGGGCCCGTCCCCGATGGACATGCGACCCGTCGAGCACGCCGGCTAATTCGCTCAGCTCATCGGCGATTCTCGACGACACCTGATCATCGTCGGCACGGAGCACGCGAGATGTGCCGGAGTACTCGGCAAAGTCCTCGTGTTTCAATTGCTCATAGGAGGTCCACCAGCGCCGCGTCAGATCCGCGATGCCTTCTGGTGCGGTTCCGTAGACATCGGCGGGATCGAACCAGCGATCGCGAACAACTGAAAGTGATCCATCGGCCTCGACTCTCCGGTAGTAACAGGTCGGATAGCCGGTGTGACAGGTGGCTCCCGACGGCACCGCCTGAATCAGGAGCGAATTGTTCTCGCAGTTGAGGAGAATTGAGTCCACTGTCAGGGTGTTACCCGACGTCTCTCCCTTTTTCCAGAGAGTCTGCCGACTTCGACTCCAGAAATGCACAAGTCCCGTTTCGCGTGTAGTGTCGAGCGCCATTTGATTCATGAATCCGAGCATCAGCACGTCAGATGTACCCGCATCCTGTACGACGACAGGAACGAGACCCTGATGATCGAACTCGACCGGAACAGGAGCACTGGACATGATGGCCCTCGTTTTCTAGCGGACAGGAATGCCGCGTTCACGCAGGTAATCCTTGACCTCGGCAATCCGCAATTCGCCAAAATGGAACACTGTCGCTGCGAAGACGGCATCGGCGCGACCGGGTTGCAGCGCATCGGAAAAGTGATGCAGTTTTCCGGCCCCGCCAGAGGCAATGATTGGCACATTGACTGCTCGATTGAGCGCTTCGAGTTGCACCAGATCATAGCCGTTTCCAGTGCCATCGTGGTTCATGCTGGTGACAAGCAATTCACCGGCACCGAGTCGCTCGGCGTCGGTTGCCCAGTCGACAAGATCGCGTCCGGTGTTGCGTCGACCGCCGTGGGAGTAGACATCCCAGCGCGATGCATCGGGATTCCATTTGGCATCGATTGCGATCGTGATGCATTGCACTCCGAAGACATCGGCACCTTCCGAGATCAGTTCAGGACGCTCGAGTGCGGCGGTATTGATGAAGATCTTGTCCGCACCCGCCGAAAGAATCGTGCGCATGTCCGCGACCGATCGAATCCCACCACCAACCGTCATTGGAAT
>JBBJOX010000092.1:0-9822 GCA_037724245.1 Thermomicrobiales bacterium
CGTCGGATTCCGAGCGGACCAGAATGAAACCAATGCCGTCGTGCGCGATCAGACCGGGAATCAGTGCGTCGAAATCGGCGAGAATTTGCTCGTAGGTCATGCGTCCTGGTACTGTCGGGAATGAAATCAGACCGAGATTGCCCGAGGCGAGAACGACAACATCGCTCAGATTGACCTCACGCTCGAATTCGGGGTGATCCGCGGACTCGCCGAGGGCAATTTTATCGCCGGATACGCGTGGCATCAGTGCCCGCTGCAACATGGCAATCGATTTCGACTGCGTACCGTCCTGGATTGCCTGGGTCAGCGCGAGATTGAGGTGACCCCAATCTTCCGATTCACGATCATCGATGGTGGTTCGGGCATCGGGTCCGACCAGCGAAGTGACCAGTTGACCCAGCGTTTCACCATGGGCCTGCCGGAACGTCGGCCCCATGCTCTGTCCGTGATCGGAGAGCACAACGAGGTGATATGGACGTGGCGCATGGGCAGTCACACGCTCGAGCGTGGCGAACATCTTGTCCAGACGCTCCAGAACTTTCATTGCATCCCGACGATCGATCCCGGAATGATGGGCCACTTCGTCGTAGGAAAAAAGTGTTGTGTAGACCGAGGGAACACCCCGGATCATATCGGAGATCAACATAAACATACTTGCTTCGTGCATCACTGTCGTCGTTGCTGCTCGCACCAGCGAATACCTGAATGTACGTCGGATCCGAGGTTCAATGTTCTCTGCGCGTTGTCGCCAGGCTTGCCAGCGTTCCCGAATCACGTCGGCGAAGTAGAGCACCAGGCTTCGGGGAAGTGTGTATGGATTGGCGAAGTAGGCGAGATATCCACCTGATCCACTGCGACTTCTGTCACCCAGTGTGCTGTAGGTGCAGAGGCAATCAGCGGCACCTCCCGAGAATACGTTCCAGCGGCTGGCGCCTCCATCCTCGAGCAATCCGTCATGGTTGCCAAGGCGACGTTCCAGTTCCTGCGCTGTCGAAAACTGGCTGGATACCATCAGCGTGTGCGTCGATTTCTCATACCAGCGAAAAGCCGGGATATCGACATTGTCTCCCAGCAGAATCCCCGCCTGGCTGGCAGATGTCTGTGATGAGAGATCAGGTTCTCACGTTGCTACTTCGTGCGTGCCAGAGTCGATCCAGCGATTGAGCGTCGGCATCCAGCCATCTGCCAGAGCCTTCCTGAGAACCGGCTCCGAGAGGCCATCGACTTCGAGGAAGAGCACACCCGGGACTTCGGACGTTAGAGTCCGGGCATAGCGGCGACGGATCGGGCGAATCACGAACCAGTTGTAGGCATCGTTGTCACCGAGGGAATCAGACCGCCGAGCAGAACATTGCCACCGGCCAACCCTGCGGCCACGGCAGCTCCGGTTCCAATCCCGGCCACGTGCAGACCAATCGCTCCCGAACCGTCTGCCAACGCGGAAACGATGAAGACTATTGTTCCCGCAAGCATGAAACTCAGTAATGGAAACAAGGCGGGATGAGACCGTGCCGAGATCCGGTAGAGAATCGGCCACCCCAGTGCCAGCGACCCCGTCATCAGGAAAGCGACGACCACAACGTTGACAGGGTCATCGACGCTGAATCCGGGGAGCAACCACGCCAGGCCAGCGATGGAACCTGACTGGAGGAATCCAAGGCTGATCGCCCAGCGAACAAATCGAACCATTACCCATCCTTCGAACGGTTACGGTTGCCGATTCTCTTGGCCAAATCCAGCCAGCAACTGCTCGGCGGCACGATGTGCCGTCAGTTCCCGCGACACCACCGCATCCACCAGGGAGTCGAGCCGGGACGCCTCGTCCGCTCGTTGCAACAAGCGGCGACGCAAGCCACTTTCGACCCGGGTGGCTATTTCCGTGCTCGCAATGATCTGTCGTCGACGCACGATTCGATTGTCGGTCAGGAGCCACTGGCGGTGATGCTCGATCGCCTGAACGAGATCAACGATCCCTTCACCAGTTGTCGCACTTGTCTTGATCACCGGTGCTTCCCAGTGATCCGGATCGTCGACCGGCTCGAAGACCAGTGTGCGCAACCGCCGAAGATCGCGCGCCAGCTCGTTGGCCTCGGGCCGATCCGACTTGGTGACGACCAGAATGTCACCTATTTCCAGTGCCCCGGCTTTCAGCGTCTGCACGCCATCTCCGGTTCCGGGAACCTGCACCAGCAGCGTGGTAAGTGCCAGGCTGGCGATCGCCACTTCGTCCTGACCGGTTCCGACTGTCTCGATCAGAATGTGATCGAAGCCGGCTGCATCAAACGCATGAGCCACGGCCAGGGTGTTTTGTGCCAGGCCACCTCCGAACTGTCGGGAAGCCATGCTCCGGATGAAGACCCCGGGATCGCTATGCCACTCGGTCATCCGAATTCGGTCGCCCAGCGTCGCGCCACCGGTGAGAGGGCTGGACGGATCAACTGCGACCACGGCCACACTGAGCCCGGCTGATCTGTATTGCCGGATCAGTTCGTTGACGAGTGTCGACTTGCCGCCGCCCGGAGGACCCGTAATTCCGGTGATCCAGGCCCGTCCGGTGTTCGTAAACAGGCGATCGAGTGCCTCGGTACCAACATCGTCACCGTTCTCGAGCAATGTCAGCAGGCGGGCGAGTGCAAGATTATCGCCCGCCAGAATGCGTTCGGAGAGTCCGGCCATTGGCTAGGGAGTGTCCTCTCGCACCGGGGCGTGATCGCGAATGTATTGCGTAGCGTCCTGCAGTTTCGTACCCGGACCGAAGACTCGCGAGATGCCGAGGGCGAGCACAGCAGGAATATCCTCGTCCGGTATTGTGCCGCCTGCGACGACCAGTGCATCGTCACGACCAACGGTTTTCAGGGCGAGCATGATCGGAGGGAACAGCGCCATGTGCGCACCGGAGAGAATACTCAACCCGACGACATCGACATCTTCCTGCAAGGCAGCGTTGGCAATCATCTCGGAAGTCTGAAAGAGACCGGTGTAAATCACTTCGAAGCCGGCATCGCGAAACGCACGCACCAGCACCTTGGCGCCGCGATCGTGCCCATCGAGTCCGGGCTTGGCAACGAGGACGCGAATCGGCCGCAAACGAGAGTCACTTGTCATAACGGAAGAACCCTTCGCCAGATTTCCGCCCGAGCCGACCGGCCGCGACCATTGATCGAAGGAGTGGGGCGGGGCGGTACTTGTCGTCACCGAAATCGTGGTGAAGCACCTCCAAGATGCCGAGGCAAACATCGAGCCCGATCATATCCGCCAATGCGAGTGGTCCCATCGGATGCGCCGCGCCCAACTGCATCACCTGATCGATCGCTTCGGCCTTCGCCACTCCTTCTGCGCAGATGAAGATGGCTTCATTGATCATTGGCAGCAACAGGCGATTCGCCACGAATCCTGGAGCATCGCGGATTTCGACCGGTGTCTTGCCAAGCCTCGTTGCCAGCTCGATGGTGGCGGCTACGGTCTCATCCGACGTTTGCAATCCACGAACAACCTCGACCAGCTTCAGCACAGGCACCGGGTTGAAGAAGTGCATGCCGATGACACGGTTAGATTCCGGAATCACACCGGCCAGAGCCGATATCGATATCGACGAGGTGTTCGATGCCAGAATGGTGTCGTCCGCGACAACCTGGACCACCTGTTGCAGGACCATCCGCTTGGTTTCGAATTGTTCGTTGACTGCCTCGATCACCAGATCTGTCGGCTCGAGCCGGTCGTACTCCGTGGATCCTTCGACTCTGGTCAGAATTGCGTCGCGTTCAGCTAACGACAGCCGACCCTTTTCGACCTGACGATCAAGACCGGAGGTGATCAGATCGAGGCCACGCTGCAGCCAGCTCTCCGCCTGATCGATCAGCACGACCTCCAGCCCGGAAGCGGCCGCGACCTGGGCTATGCCAGCTCCCATGGTTCCGGCGCCGATGACTCCAATCGTCTTCATCCGTCGTTTCCTGCGGCAGCTGTTTCCTTCGTCATTTTGGCCTGCCCGTTAATGGTGTTCATCGATTCGATCATCCCGCGATCGAGCCAAAGTTCGACCGCATCGGCGGCATCGGACACGATGACACCCATCTGCGAACGCTCATCCGGTGTGAACCGGGAAAGCACGTGGGTCACCGTGGCAGCGCGACTGCGTCCGATGCCAATCCGCAGGCGTCCGACGTCGGTAGATCCCAGCTGCTCGAAGATGGACGAGAGTCCGTTGTGTCCACCCGCGCTGCCGCGGGCGCGCATACGCAGTTGTCCGAATGGCTGGTCGAGATCGTCAACAACGATCAACACATGCTCCGGGCGAACCTTGTACCAGTTCATGGCCTCTCGCAAAGCCACTCCGCTGGCATTCATGTAGGTTTGTGGCATCTGCAGAACAACGCGAAGATCGTTTCGCCGATATTCCACGATTTCGGATTTGAAGCGTTTTCGCGATTCTCCGACTCGCCATCGGCGGGCCAGGGCATCGACCACCATGAAACCCGCATTGTGCCTGGTTTCGGCGTATTCTCGCCCCGGATTTCCGAGCCCGACGATGAGTCGGGTTTCCGCATTCCCTGCCATTTCCGATTCTTCCAGCTCGTCTTCCGGCCCGGATCGGGACCAACCGAAGAGACGTTGCACGCGTTCCGCCAGGGACATGCTCCAGACCTCTTCCTCACGCCGTATACTCAATGAAGGTATTGTGCCATGTTGGCCGTGTTTCATTCTGGCCTCAACAGTGGCGGTTGGTTGGATTAGCCCGACGCGGCCAACACAGGAGCCAGGATCAATGAACATTCTCGGAATCGGACCCATGGAAATGGGAGTAATCGCGGTGATTGCTCTCCTCATATTCGGCCCCAGCAAGCTTCCCGAAGTTATGGGACAGGCAGGCAAGTGGGTCGGAGACTTTCGCAAGATGACGGCCGGATTCACCGGTGAGTTCGAGAAAACAATGGCCGAGGCCCGCGAAATCACGGGCGGCATCACCAGTGAACTCGGCGGAATGAGCAAGCAGGTCAACAGCGTATCCAACAGTGTGAAGAAAGATCTGGCCGGCTCGAAGAAATCGACCACCGCTGCCAAATCAACCACGACAACCAGGGCCGGTGCCAAATCGACCACGTCGGCCACCACCAAATCGGCAACCGGTAAGTCCACAACGGCCGCAACCACCAGCGCAGCGAAAAAGACGACAACCGCCGCGAAGCCAGCCAAGCCACCTGTTCCGGTTGCCTCGCGGGATGATCCAACCGCCGACTTCTCCCTGTTCGAGCCGGACATTGTAGAGCGTCCAAAACGAACCAGAACCGCGGCTCCCGCGGCGATCCAGGATTTGCTGCCACGCGAGATTATCGAAGAGGTCAAACCGGTCGCGGCAGTCGCAGCCACCGATTCGAACGCCGATGACCCTCTCGAGCGAGCCCGGCAGCGTCGGCGCAACGCTGGTTACGGTCGAGTGTCGGCGTGAGTCAGCGATTCGTGAACCAGACCGATGACTGAGACCAGCGTTCAGCCGCAAGCCTCGACGCATGCCCCATTTTCATTCGAACTGAAGGCAACCGACGGCGGTACCATGGCTCGCCGCGGACACCTGGTCACGAGTCGGGGTGAGATCGAGACGCCGGTCTTCATGCCGGTCGGCACCCAGGCCACGGTCAAAACGCTCCATCCGGCTGAAGTCCTCGCGACCGGAGCGCAAATCATTCTCGCCAATACCTACCACCTGATGCTTCGACCCGGTGTCGAGTTGATCCAGCAAGCCGGTGGTCTCCACCGGTTCATGGGCTGGAATCGACCGATTCTGACCGACAGCGGGGGATTCCAGGTGTTCAGTCTGGCCGCCAATAACAAGGTGACGGAAGGTGGTGTCACCTTTGCCTCTCATATCGACGGTTCGCGGTGGACGATGACACCGGAATCGGTGGTGACGCTTCAGCTCGGCTACGGTTCTGACATCATGATGCAACTCGATCACGTGCTGGGGCTTCCGGCCGAAACGTCGGCGATAACGGATGCGACAGAACGGAGCGCCCGCTGGCTGGAACGATCTGTTGTTGCATACAACGCCCTCGACGGATCCACAACGAGGTCGGTCCTGTTTGGTATCCAGCAGGGTGGCATGGATGCTGATCTGCGTCGCTGGAGTGCGCGGCAAGTGTCCTCGATGGACGTCGCCGGTTGTGCTGTTGGCGGATTGAGTGTCGGTGAACCCAAGGAGGTGATGGCAGACATGCTGGAAATTTCGACGCCGGAATTGCCAATCGACAAACCGCGGTACCTGATGGGTGTCGGCGCCCCGGAAGATCTCTGGAATGGAGTTGCCCGCGGAATCGACATGTTCGACTGCGTGCTTCCCACCCGCGCTGCCCGAAATGGCGCCCTCTACACCTCGGACGGCCGCATCAACATAACCAACAAACAGTGGCGGACCCACCATCTGCCGGTCGACGAATCGTGTGATTGTGTTGCTTGTTCCCAATTCACGGCGGCCTATCTGCATCATCTTTTCCGGGCTCGGGAAGTCCTCGGATTGCGCCTCGCCTCAGTTCACAACCTACGATTTCTCGCCAGGCAAATGGAAACGATCCGGGAATCGCTCGACGCTGGATCATTTGGTACCGCGGCGGCACGTTTCCATGATCGTTATCGCCCGGTGGCCAATCGGAACACTGCACATGATCATCCAGGAGGATTGCTGACACGATGACATCGCTGAAACGCGCCAGAATCCCCTGGCGGGAGCCCGAGCTGGAACATCGTCCGGGTGACGGCTGGTATCGTCCCAACTTCGATCCCGAAGGTGAAGGTGGCGTTGCCGTCGGAACCGACATCATCGAAATCGCCAGAATCGAAAAGGTGTATGCAGAGTTCGGCGAGCGATTCCTGAAGCGGGTCTATACGGAACGGGAACGTGAGCGATATCGGGGTCGGCCCAACGAACTGGCAGCGCGTTTTGCCGCCAAGGAAGCCACGTCGAAAGCGCTTGGCACCGGGATCATCGGCATTCACTGGCGCGAAATGGAAATCTTGCCCAACCGACGGGGCAAGCCGGTGCTGATTCTGCACGGTGAGGCCGCCGAGCGGGCAAGATCATTGCACCTGACCAGCTTTAGCGTATCGCTCACGCACAGCAGAGCCGACGCCATGGCATTTGTCGTTGGTATTCGAGACGAGTTGCAGTCTCACGCACCGGAGAATCAGGAATGACAGCACCCAAGACAATCGACATGGCGATGGCCAAATCACTGTTGCCTCACCGGGAAGCAGGTGCCCACAAATGGGGTGTCGGCGGCGTCCTGGTTGTGGCCGGATCTCCGATGTATCCCGGTGCAGCCTGGCTTGCATCCCGCGCAGCAAGTCGCGCCGGCGCAGGCATCGTTATCCTGGCCAGTGGTCGCGGCGTGATCGGGACACTCGCCGGTTCGATCCCGGAGGTGGCCCATGTGATTCTGCCGGAATCGGATTCGCAAAGCGGTTCCAAACGCACGCTGGAACTGGTGCAGGAAAAGCTGGAAAAGGTGAAGGCCGTTGTCATTGGCCCGGGTCTCGGTGACGATGAATCGGCAGCGGCCCTGCTCGGCACATTGCTGGGTCACGGACGTACCCCGACCAAAGCTAGGGAAAACATCGGCTTCGGTATCAGGCATCGCGTTGTTGTCGACGACAACGGATCTATCCAGGTAGCCACGCCCGAAAACGAGACTGCCACTGGCGCACTCTTCGCTGAGGGATCGATCCCCGTCGTCATCGACGCCGACGCCCTGAACTGGCTCGCCCAACAAGACGATTGGTGGACAGGCTTTCCGAAAGGACAAGCGGTCTTGACCCCGCATGTCGGCGAACTGGCCCGCCTGCTGGATCTGGAGACATCTGTCATTCTAGGCAGTCCGCAGCAACATGCCGAGGAAGCAGCCAAACGCTGGAGCCAGATTGTCGTCCTCAAGGCAGGCCGAACCTTTGCCACCGATGGTGAAACCACGGTTATCGCCGAAACCGAATCCCATGTCCTGGCGACTGCCGGATCTGGTGATGTTTTCGCGGGCACGATCGGGGCGCTGCTGGCCCAGGGACTTGCTCCGCTCGATGCCGCCACACTGGCAATTTATATTGGAACCACGGCGGCAGCGACCCTAGCAGAAACCTTTGGTGAGTCTGGTGTGATCGCCAGCGACATCCCTGACGCGATTGCCCGCGCTACACACAACCTGGCTTCCTGAACGCAACCCGACTCGCTCGCAAGCTGAGGACATCACATGACAGAACAAAGCGGAAATCCGGTCGTCACACATATCATGCGCAAGGAAACCCCATTCGTCACACCCGATTCCACGATTGCGACCGTCGCCAAAATACTCGTTGATCTCCGACTCTCAGGAGTTCCCGTTGTTGAAGACGGCAACATCGTTGGCATCATTACCGAAGCCGATGTAATCGCGCGGGAAGCCGACGTCGATGTTCCGACACCGGTTCCATTTTTCGATGCAATCTTTCTTGCCGATGGTGGCCCGTCCTACGACGAAGAAATGCGCAAGGTTCTGGCGGTGACGGCGCGAGATCTGATGTCGTCGCCAGTAATCAATGTCAAGGACACAGCGACGCTGACCGAGGTCGCGACGTTGATCATCGATCAACGGGTCAATCCAATTCCTGTGCTTGATGTCGATCTCAATTACATCGGCATCGTGTCACGGCGGGAACTGGTCGAAGTGATCTCGGCGCTGGAAAATGCGCTGCCATCGGAATCGATCTAGTCGATGACCGAACTCCTGGTTCCGGACGCGGTTGAGGCGATGTGCACAGACTGGAACGGACGCCCGACGTTCGCGATTGTCGATCTCGATGCGCTGACCTCCAATGTCGAGGCGCTTCGAGCTATTGTCGGACCTGATGTCGTCCTGACCTCGGTGGTCAAGGGCAACGGCTACGGCCACGGCGCCGTGCCGGTTGCCAAGGCGGCACTCGCAGCTGGTGCCAACGAACTGGCCGTGGCAACCGTCGACGAAGCGATCCAGCTTCGCGCAGCCGGAATCGAGGAACCTGTTCTGGTGATGGGTGCGCTCGGCAAGGTCGAAGTCGCACGCGCCATCGCCAATCGCCTGAGACTCGTGGTCGCCGATGCCTCATTTGCCCATCATCTCGCGGCCGAGGCGAAGCATCTGCGCTGGAAAGATAAAATCTCGATTCATCTCAAGGTCGATACCGGCATGCGTCGCTTTGGCGCATCTCCGGAGTCAGTCGTGAATGTGGCGAAGGCAATCCGTTCCCACGATCTGCTCAGTCTCGATGGGCTGATGACACATTTGTCCTCGGCGGACGATCCTGATCCCGGCTCGGCGTGGGATCAGCTTGCCGAGTTCGATCGGGTTGTGGCACTGCTTGCCCAATCCGGAATCGAGATCGCGGATCACCATGTGGCTAACAGCGCGGCGACCCTACGCTTTCCTGAGTTCCACCGCAATCGGGTCCGCTCCGGCGTGGCCGGGTATGGTTTGCGTCCCGACGTCGGCATGATCCTGCCCGATGTCTTTCGACCAATCCTGACTGTCCACAGCCGCATTAGCCGCATCATCGATCTGAGCCCAGGCGATGCAGTCAGCTACGGGCGGACGTACCGTTCGGCGAAACCCGAGCGTGCGGGTTTGATTCCGATCGGCTACGCCGACGGGTACGCGCGAACATTTTCGTCGAAGGCGCACATGGCCGTCCACGGACATCGGGCCGATGTGCTGGGTCGTGTCTGCATGGATCAGACCGTGATTCGGTTGCCGGAGGACGTCGAGGTCAACCTCGGTGATCGGGTGACGATCGTTGGTAACGGCACGTCGGCGACAGCGGGAGCACCGA
>JBBJOX010000093.1:0-4144 GCA_037724245.1 Thermomicrobiales bacterium
CTGTGTCGTCTGGTGCCGCTTCTTCGACCGTTGAATCATCGGACGACGTGTCCGGTGCGGTTTCGACGACGGGTTCGGAGATTGCCGGCGCGGGTTCTTCGTTCGCCGTGGTGGTCGATTGTCCCCATGCCCACGATGGTGGTGGCGTTGGAGCGCTACTGGTGTCCGATAGGACATTGACCGACTTCTCCGGTACAACCGAGCTCGCCATCGTTTCGTCGGGAGCGTTCTGGGCGACTGCTGCGTCAGGTGCATCGGCTGTCTCTGGCTCGGATGGTTCGTAGGCTACCCAGCCGGTGGATTGTGTGTTGTCGACGATCTGGTTCAGGCGACTGCCACAGGTTGTGCAGAACTTGGCACCATCTCGGGAAACGGAGCCGCAGTTGGAACAGGTTTGCATGGACATTCCCTTCGGAAAGCGAGCGAGACGAGATTCTCGTTAGTATGCCGCGTTTTATGCGGTGGATTCAGCATAGTTGGCGTGGCACAGTGGAACCGTCCGGTTAACCGGAGGGTCGATTCCCCGGTTGGCCACCAGAACCGCCAATTGATTGGCGCAAGTGCCAGCAGCTTTGCGACAATAGTCCCGGACCGATCGTGCGATCGACCAATTCAATGCAACGTCTGCCCCACGTGTACGACGATCCAGTGTGGGCGATAGGGAAATCAGATGGCGAGTGTCCTCGCGGGACATCGGGCAGTATCGGCAAAACAACTCGAAACAGGAACCGCAGTTGCCTTTCCTGTTCAGGCGGGTCAACTTGTGCAAATTGTCGACCTGAACGGCAAACAGGTCGCCGTCTTCACCGCTGTCGGCGGAGACAATCATCAGGAGCATCTCTCGACCACGATGACGTTGACCGCCAACGCATCGGTGTTGCTGAAGGTCGGCGACAAGGTGGTGTCACAACGCCAGACGCCGATGTTCGAAATCGTCGATGACAGTGTCAAGCGGCACGATTTGCTGACGTCGCCATTGAACGCCGGTGCGGCAGCCAATGCGGTCGCCACGCGTACTGCGCTGGTGCAGGCGGCCAACGAAGTCGGTCTCGATGGAGATTCGCTGCCGGCGCCGATCAACTGGTTCAAGCAGGTAGTGATCAAGCAACGGGGCGATCTCGAGGTGAAGGATTCGTTCGCGGAACGCAACGATTCGCTCGTTTTGAGAGCCCTGATCGATAGCGTGATCGTGATCGCCAACGCCTATGCCGAAAAGAAGCCGGGGCAGTCGATTACTCCGTCGAGCAACGCCAAACCAGGAACGTTGCTGGTCCGCATTTACCGATAGGCAGTGCGCAACAAGGCCGGGATCGAAGTTCGATCCCGGCCTTCGGCTTTTGTTAGAAGAGCAGCAGCAGCAGAATAACTGTGATGATGGTGATCGCAATAATAGTCATCATCAGGAACTGCCAGTCTTCAGGACTGATCCGGGATTGTTTCTGCGGTGCGTCTTCTTGCATATCCTGAGACTCCTCTGGCAACTCGACGCTCGACTGACATGGTACGCGAGTTGGCCCATTCCGGCAGCAATCCCGAATATGAGCAATATTCCCGACAGCGCACATCACCCGTATATGTTAGGAATGGTTCTCAACTGCATGATTCCTGTGTTGTGCATCCAGCAACCGTACAGGAACAGGGCGAGACCACGGAAAGGTAATGGTGCCGTACATTCATGAGTGATTCCGAATCAACACCAGCGACATCTGAAGCAACCCATCATGTGTTGCTGATGGCCTACGGTGGGCCAGACAAGATCGAGGATGTGCGACCGTATCTGCTCGATGTGCGCAACAATCGACCGACGTCCGAGGAAATCTTCCACGAGATTACCGAGCGCTATCATCAGATTGGCGGTCGCTCCCCGATTCTCGAACTCACCCAGGCCGAGGCCGCCGGGCTTGAACAATCGTTGAACTCGACATCCGAACCGGGCCAATCATGGAAGGTTTGGGTCGGGATGCGGCACTGGCAGCCGTTCATCAAGGATGTGCTGGCAGAGATGGAAGCAGTGGGAATCACCCGGGCCGTGGGTCTGGTGATGGCGCCACATTATTCCCGGATGAGCATTGGTGCCTACTACAAGCGGCTCGAAGCCGCTGAATCTTCAATAGAAGTCAGTGGCGTTCAGCACTGGAACCTGAATCCGGGGTATCTCGACGCCCTGATCGACCGCATCACCGCCGCACTTCTGAAGTTCACGGAAGACGTTCGGGCCTCGGTTCCGATCATTTTCTCCGCACACAGTTTGCCGGAGAAAATTCTCGAATGGGACGATCCATATCCGCGAGAACTTCAGGAGACGGTCAAGGCGTTGACCGCCCGATTACCGGATCGCCACTGGGAATGGGCCTACCAGAGCGCCGCGATGACTCCCGATCCGTGGCTGGGTCCGGATGCTGGCGAAGTGATTTCGCGGTTGCATGGCGAGGGACATCGTCATGTCCTGATGTGCCCGATCGGCTTCGTCTGCGAGCACGTCGAAATTCTCTTCGATATCGATGTTGAGTTCGCGCAGCATGCGCAGAAACTGGGCATGCATCTCGAGCGGATCGAGATGCTGAATGATCATCCGGCGATGTTGGCTGGATTGGCCGATGTTGTGCGGGAGCAGGCTCGAGAAGCTGGTTGGCTCACGGACGAGTCCGTGGTGGCAGCGACCGGATCGACTGGATGAGTGCACGCATCGCCGTCATCGGTGGTGGAATTTCCGGTTTGGCTGCTGCCAACAAACTCGCCGGATCGGGGCACGATGTCCACGTCTTCGAAGCCAGCGGTGAGTTCGGTGGCAAGCTCAGCACCGAACTCGTCGACGGATTCCTGATCGAAGGTGGTGCCGATTCGTTCGTGGCCAGTCGCCCGCGAATTGTCGAACTTTGCGAGGAACTCGGGCTTTCCGATCAGTTGATGCCAACCGCTGATCCGGCCCTGCGCGCGTTCATTTATCGTGGCGGTAAGTTGCATCCGATTCCGGAAGGCTTCTCCGGTCTGGTGCCCACCAGATTCGGCCCTGTGCTCCAGTCGAAGCTGCTCTCGCCGTTTGGCAAGGCGCGTTTACTGCTCGAGCTGCGCGTGCCGATCAATACCTCGCTTCCTGACGAGTCCCTGAAATCGTTCGCGGTTCGTCGGTTCGGCAGGGAAGCCTACGAGCGACTGCTGGAACCACTGCTGGCCGGAATCAGTTCCAGTGAAGGAAGTCAGTTGAGTCTGACTGCGTCGCTACCACACTGGAAAACGGCCGAACTCGAATACGGGAGTGTGATCAAGGGTATCGTCGCCTCGCGTCCCGGTCAGACGAGTGCGCCCCGCATTTCCGGATTCCTCTCGCTCGAAGGCGGAATGTCGAGTCTGGTTCAGGCGATTGTGCAGCGAGTAACCGATCATGGCGTGAAGCTGCATCTGAACCAATCTGTCGAGACGCTGGAAAAGCAAGAGCAAGGGTATCGTCTTGGTCTCGGTGGTCGTGGCGTCGAGTCGTTCGACGGGGTGATTCTGGCGGTCCCGGCAATTCCGGCGGCGACGCTGCTTCGCTCGATCGATACCGTTCTCGGTGAGACTCTGGACGCGATACCGCAAACGTCATCGATCATCGTGAGTCTCGGGTACAGCGATGAATCGGTGACATCGAAACTGCGCGGAACTGGGTACCTCGTTCCGGGTAGCGAGCATCGACTCATTGGCGGAACCACCTGGTCATCCTCGAAATGGACCGGTCGTGCCGCGCCCGGCGCAGCCCTGATTCGGGTCTATCTGCACCGCCGAACCGTCGAGAAGTTCGCTGGGAGTTCGGACGAAACGCTGGTCGAGATGGCGCGAACCGAATTGCGCGAGACCCTCGGCATTGACGCGCAGCCTGGTCTGCAGCGCGTCACGCGCTGGATCGATACGACGCCACAGTACACGATCGGTCATCTCGAACGCGTTACAGCGATCGAGCAGCAGGTGAGTCAGCACGCCGGACTGGCGCTGGCTGGCAATATGTTGCGCGGCATCGGCATTCCGATCTGTGTCCAGACCGGAGAATCGGCCGCCGACAAGGTGCTGGGCTCGCTACTCGCTGCTTCACCTCAGGAACCCGCATCGGCAGGTTAGATCGGTAACTCGAACGCGCTGTGACAATGCGGCAAATCTTGTTTCAGTCGGG
>JBBJOX010000093.1:4154-9695 GCA_037724245.1 Thermomicrobiales bacterium
ATGACGACTTTCGCACCATTCCCACGTGCCAGAACCGTTCTGCTGATTGCCACGCTGATCATGCTGTCGGGATTCTTCCCTTCTTCAGCGAACGCGGCGCTGCCGATGGTCAACTGGAATCAACTCGATCAGAAACTTGAAACCATGTCACGCGACAGCAATTTGCTGGTCGCGGAATTTCGCGGCAGTTCGTGTTCGGCAATTCACGATCGCAATGCCGACCGCACGTTGGCGATTGCGTCAACATTCAAGCTCTATGTGCTGGGCGAACTTGGCCTGCAGGTGCAGAAAGGTGAGGCCGCCTGGGACGATCGGATCGAACTGACGGCGTCGTTACGGAGCATGCCATCCGGAGACTACGCCTGGGTTCCGGCTGGAACCTCGGTTCCGGTTCTCGATCTGGCAGAGGCGATGATCTGGCAGATCGACAATACCGCAACCGATCATCTGATCGACTATCTGGGTCGCGAAAATGTGGAACGCGCATTCGCCTCGTTTGGGCACAGTGATCCCGGCCTGAACAGCCCGCTGCTGATGACGCGAGAACTCTTCGGCATCAAGATGACGCAGAGTTCTTCCTGGATGGATGCTTATGCCGACGCTGACAATGCGCGGCAACTGGAGTTGTTGCACACCGATATCGATCCGATGGCGATCGATCCGAACGGGGGATGGGGTAACTGGAACGGCCCTACCGCAATCGGGGAAATCGAATGGTTCGCCTCGGCCAGCGACCTTTGCCGGGCCACGGCATCGCTCTGGACGATGGGTGCCCAGCCTGGTCTCTCGCCGATTCGGGATGTCCTCTCCGGCAATCGTGGCGCAGTTGGCGAACTGTCGAGTTTCCCGAAGGCTGGATACAAGGGCGGGTATGAAGCCGGGGTCGTCAACATGACCTACATTCTGCAGCGGGAAGACGGCCGTGTCTTCTTCGTCAGTGCCGGCTACAACTCGACGACATCGGTGATCGATCCATCGACGGCGGTCAGTTACCTGATTCCAGTCTTCGACTGCCTTGGCTCCGACGATTGTATCGATGCCTGATTCTGCACGTGCGCACCTACATGTTCACACCATGGACGAACTTTTTCGTTAGGCTTTCCGGATGATTATCGTGGCAGTCGCGTCGCGATGCGGGCCGTCTCATCCAAGGGTCGTTCATGCTGAATCCATCCAGTCGCACGATCTGGCGTTCGATCTGCCTCGTTCTGGCTCTGACGACAGGAATGGCCGGAACCGTGCTGGCGCAAGCACCAGCTTCGTCGCCGGAAATCGCGGTGGAGGTACCGGAGGGGCCGCTCGGCGAACAGATCGCCTGGGTGGTGGATGCCGCTAACGGTGATGTATCGCTGACGAATCCGGTCGAGATCATTTCGCACTTCGATGCAGCCTATCTCCAATTCATGGGGATCGATGGGTTGATCGATTTCGCCTACGGGTTGGTTCGGACATGGGCGCCGGTGACACTCGAGTCCATTGACGTCTCGGACGATGGGACCACGGGCACGGCAGTGTTGACAGCGCGCGATGGCACGTTGCTCGATCTGACAGTGCAAATCGATCCGGAGTCGGGGTTGATTGCCGACGTTCTGGTTGAGCCAGCATTATCCGCATCGCCAGCGGCCAGCCCGATCGCATCTCCGGCCGCCAGCCAGCCTGTGCCCAGCTATGCCGATATCGAGCAAGACTATACCGCCGGATCGGACGCAGCATCCGCGACCGGGAAGGAATCGGTCGCCGAGTTCCTGAACGGGAATTTTGAATCACTGGCTGCACGATTCAACCCGGAACTCCAGTCGCAGGTGACTACCGAGTCGTTTGCCACGGCACTGACCGTACTGACGACAGACCGGGTTCACTTCGAATATCCCGAGGTAGGGGTCGTCTTCGACGGGCATCTCAAAGATGGTTCGATCGACGGCTTTTTCTTTCAGGGAACGCCCGGAACATTTTCGCTTCGCGCCGAATCAGCGCAATCGTTCGATGGACCTTCAGGAACCTGGAGCGGTTCGATCATTGAGTTCGATCTGGAGATCTCCGTCACGTTTGTGAACGAAGCAGGGTCACTCAGCGCGACGCTCGACATTCCTTCCCAGGATCTGGCCGATCAGCCGCTGGGCAATGTGGCCTACGAAGAAGAACGTCCGATTGGAGATATGCTCGACGAACGGACGTTGCTCCTCGGAGAGGGGACGAACGGGTATCGTGCGGCGTACGAGTGGGGTCCGGGCTACCTCGTGCTCGATGTTTACCAGATGTCCGATGGTACGTTGTCCGGGTTCTTGCCTTCGGTACAGTGGCCATTGCCACAAGTTGACACTCTGGCGCCGATTGCGGTGAACGCTCCGTTCGAAGGAGCGTGGCTGACGATCTGGGGCGGAAACTCCGAGTTCCTGAACTATCACGCGGTGTCGCCGCAACAGCGATATGCGCTGGATCTGGCGGTCTGGCAAAACGGCGCGTCCTTTGCGGGCAATGGCCTCGAGGTCGAGGACTACCATGCCTACGGACAGTCGCTGTACGCACCGGTGGCTGGCGAAGTTGTTTCAGTTGAATCGGCGCTTCCCGATATGCCATCGGCTCTGGCCCAGCAGGTCGATCCAGCGGTTGCCGAGGCTGCGGCGGCCCAGGCAGCCGAGCAAACCCCGGTGGGTAATCACGTCGTACTACAGATAGAGGACGGGTTGTTCGTTTTTCTGGCGCACATGATGCCAGGAACAGCGACCGTCGCGGTTGGCGATACGGTTACCGTCAGCGAACTGCTGGGTCGGGTTGGCAATTCCGGAAACACCAGCGAGCCGCACATTCATCTCCACGTTCAAACATCGCCGGATCTCCTTGATCCGGCGGCGGCAGGCGTGCCGATCGTCTGGAATGCAGTGGCCGTTAACGGCCAGTCGAGTGGCGATGCATCGCCGGAACAGAGTGACATCGTCGAAGCAGCTGGATAGTCGAATTCAAGGAGGACAGCGAATGCGCCGCAGTTTACAGGTCTTGACGATCGCCGTGATCGCCGCCGTTTTCGCGCCGGTATCCTGGAGTAGTGCCCAGTCCCCGGCATTGAGCCTCCAGCTGGAAGAGTTTGCAACCGGACTGACCAGCCCGGTTTCGATCACGTATACGGGTGACGATCCGGCCCAGCTCTTTGTTGTGGAGCAGGCAGGCACGATCGCGGTGGTGACCGATGGTGTGGTCAGCGATTCGAAGATGCTCTATATCGTCGATCGAGTTGGTTCCGAAGGGAGCGAGCAGGGTCTGCTTGGTCTCGCCTTTGCTCCTGACTTCGCGACGAGTCTGCTCTTCTACGTGATGTACACCGATCTCGACGGTAATGAGGTGATCTCCCGCTTCACGGCAAATGAGGATGGCCTGTCCGCCGATCCGGCGAGTGAGGAGATCCTGATTTATCAGGAAGATTTCGCGGCGAACCATAACGGTGGCCAGCTCGCGTTTGGCCCTGATGGATTTCTCTACATCGCGATGGGTGATGGCGGCGGCGGTGGCGATCCTGAGGAAAACGGTCAGGATCTGGCAACCCTGCTGGGCAAGATCCTGCGCATCGATGTCGATCCGGCGAATGCGACCGGCGAGATTCCGTACGCAATCCCGGCTGACAATCCGTTCGTCGACACTGCAGACGCGGCGCCGGAAATCTGGACCTACGGGTTGCGTAATCCATGGCGATTCAGCTTCGATTCGGAGACCGGTGACCTTTACATCGGTGACGTGGGTCAGGGCGACATCGAGGAAGTCGATTACGCCCCCGCCGGAGAAGGTGGGCAGAACTTCGGCTGGAATGTGATGGAAGGTACGACCTGTTTCGAGAGTTCCGACTGCGATCCCGCTGCGGACGACCTGGTGCTCCCGATTGCTGAGTACACCCATGCCGAAGGTGGTTGCTCGGTGACCGGTGGATACGTATACCGTGGGGCAGATGCACCCGATCTGGTTGGCACGTATCTCTACGGAGACTACTGCAGTGGACTGATCTGGGCCGCAACTCCGGTCGGCGATGGCACCTGGAGTGTCTCCGAACCCTACGAATCGGGTCTGCTGATTTCCACGTTTGGCGAAGGCGCCGATGGCACGCTCTATCTCGCTGATCTCGCGACCGGAACGCTGTACACCATCGCCGGATGAGTCCCGCAGGTGTCGGCGTTCCTGACTAACTCTCGGGTTGCAAGTGTCGCTCGAGGAAGGCCAGTGTCTCCGGTGCTTCCGCAGCCCAGCCGAACCAGGAATCGTGCGCATAGTCCGGGAACCAACTGTACGAAACCTGGACACCGGCATCCTGCAACGCGGCAACCATCCGGCGCGGGTGCTCGTACGGGATCACGTCCTCATTGCCTTCCTGAAGGATCAGGAACGGCGCGCTCGTATCGTCGACAAAGGTGATCGGCGAGAAGTCCTCGTAGGCGGCTGGTTCTGGCAACGACTCCGCCGCCCCGCCAAGGATTTCCGCGTCGATCTCCGGAGAGTCCGGGTGCGCATTCTCGAAGGTGAAGTCGAACAATCCGCCCATCGAAACGATGCAGGTGGCCTTGCTGGAGTAGTCCGCGAGTTCCGAGTCGCCATTGTCGCGGGTGTCGCGAGTGCCAAGGAACGCGGCGAGTTGTCCGCCCGAGGAAAATCCAAACGCGCCGATCCTCTCGGGATCGACCCCATAGGTTTCGGCGTTGGCGCGGACCCAGCGTATCGCTCGCTGGACATCGTCGAGTTGGGCGGGCCAGAGCGTCGACTCATCGCCCGCCACGAAGAGGCGGTATTCGATGTTGAAGGTGACGTAACCTGCCTCAGCCATGGCAATCGCGGCCTCACCATGATCGTAGCGGGATCCCTGAATTAGTCCGCCGCCATGAACCACGACCACCGCCGGGCGCGGATCCGGCCGGTCAGCCGGTCGCACGACGTTCAAAACCAACTCAGTTTCGTCGACGGTACCGTAGACGACATCGTCCTCGTACTGGAGTGATTCGGACGGATCCTCCTGGGCGGCGATCGGCTGCGCGCTCGCGGCGAACGTGAGTCCGAGCGCGCCGGTGCCGAGGCTGGCGAGAGCGGAGCGTCGGGAGACGGATCGATCGATGTGGATGTCGCTCATGGAACTTTCCTTCGCGCCCTTTGGACTGCGGTTGACCGCGACGTGCGGACCCGCGGATCGTCGGGATGGCAGGTGAATTCACTCTACACCCGGGAATTGCGCATCAGGCTGTGGTCGCGGTGATTCTTTCCTGAGGGGGCCGGTCGAAACATGAGTCAACGACACTGGGCATTTGAAGACCTGCAATCTGGAACGCTGGGTACGATCGTCGGCAGATCGGACGACCTCGGCCGCAAGGTCTCAGCCAGCCTGTAATTTGACGTTGGTCTCTGCAGTCTCGAGTAGACACAAGGTTTGCACCTACCGTTCACACCGAATGATTGCCTTGAGCAGAACAGCTACCGTTTGCACCGGGAGATCGCCTCGAGCGGACGCAACAACCCCCCGAAGCGAGCCGGTCACTCGCGACGGGGGGTCGTTGTGGGTTGAGGAGGACCCGC
>JBBJOX010000094.1:0-9640 GCA_037724245.1 Thermomicrobiales bacterium
CGGCGTAGATCTGATCGGCGGCACCATCCCAGGTCAGGGCCGGGTGATCGGCGTTGACGGAATCGAAGAAGCGGGCGAGGCTCTCGATCGCGGCAGTGACGCGGGCATCGTCCCAGCCAATTTCCCCGCTCCAGATCTTAATGTAGTCATCCGGGCCAAGGGCACCGAGCAGGGTGTTCTCGAAAAGCTGAACGACGGCGAAGATCCCGTTGCTGCCGAGACCGTACGAAGGAATGCCGGCGGCCTGCAGGGTATCGGCGGCGGCGAAATAATCCTCGATCGTCCACTCGTCGGAAACTTCGATCGCGTTATCGGCGAGCACCTGCTTGTTGTAGAACATCACGTTCCCGCGGTGAACGCCAACCGGAACCAGATACTGTTCCCCGTCGATCGTGATCTGGTCGATCACGCCTTGTGGGAATACCTCGTTCCAGCCTTGCTCGGTGTAGAGCGAGGTCATCGATTCGGTATATCCAGGATCGACGTACCGGGCCTTGAGTTCGGCACCGGTATGGCTCTGCCATGAATCTGGCGGCTGGTTGGCAGAGAGGCGGGTTTGCAAGGCGACCTGGGCGTTGGTACCGGCGGCACCGGCGACGGCGGCATTGATAACTTCGACGGCCGGGCTACCAGCCGAGAAGTTATCGAAGAGCTGCTGGAGTCCGGCGGCTTCACCCGGGGTTGTCCACCAAGAGAAGATTTCGAGTTCTTCTTCGCCGGCGGCGGCTGGAGTCTGCGCGGCAGCCGCACCGAACTTGAGGAGAGGGAACGTGGCGGCACTGACTGCAGCGCCACCAACCAAGGCACGACGGGATGTGGAGCGTTTCAACGACGTACGGAATACCTCAGACATGAGTAAAGATCTCCTGGTATGGAGCTGACCTCGTGGTCAGGCTCAACTCGACATCGAGCCGATGTCTGCAACCCTGGTTCGCCGGACCACCCACCGCGGGAAGGAATACAACGTCTCTTCGCCTGGTACTTGCTACGGCTGAACGTGTTCATTATGCAGACCTGCAGGAGCAGAATTCAATCGAAATGAGAGCGCTCCCAACAACCTGTGGAGAATCACTGAATTCTTTGCCTTCCATACTCTGCAGTTGTGGGACGTCGACTGACTTTTTTGTGCCGGTTCCGCGAATCCTGATCGAATTGAGCGATGATAATACGGAATCTGGGGAGTACCGGTCTTGACCGTGGCGGGTACGGTGATCTGGACAACGCCCGGCAGTGAAGCCGGACCGTGATGAGCCTCTGATTGTTCGATTCTGGAGTCCGTTGATGCACGTTCGAAATGGACTCAGGCGGCGCGCCGAGATCGTGGCTGTGTTGATGACCCTGCTGCTGATTGGGTTGGTATCGCTGCAGGAAGTCCAGCGCCAAACTCCCGACACCCGGATCGAGATGGAGGCAGAAATCGACACGGAGTTTCTCGCCTACGAGGTTATGGATGGAGTTCCGCTGGCGGTCTATGAACGGGCGATGCCAATGCATCTGTTCGATGGAGTTTGTCTGGACCAGATGCATCTGGACTGGATGGCTGCGGGGTTCCGATTTTCTCCGGAATGGGAATGGTCCGGTAGTTGGTCGTGCATCGATCGCACGAACGATCCGGCGAGTGCTGGATCAATTCGTGGCTGGTGGGGGGATTTGATCTACGGTCAGGTCAACGATGCGGCGATCGTGGCGGTCGAGGGGTTTGTAGACGGTGAATGGGTGGCGTATCCTGTCGCGGCGCCCGGGTACCTGGTGGTGTTGCCGGAAGGAAGTGAACGCCCGGTTGAGTTTCGCTTCGTCGATGCGAACGGGGTAGTGGTGTGGTCGATCGATCCTCGCGACGAGGAGAATAAGGACGATTGAACACGTGGCGAATACGGTCTTTGGATTGTCTTCGACCGTGGCATGTCGATTGCCCAAATCGGCACAGACGAGCTCTGCGCCTACCGGGTTGGCGGCAATCAATACAGTCCTCCTTGTCTGGACAGGTGGTTGCCTGTGGCTACAATGGTGCCTCTTCAGGAAACCAGTGTTCGCAAGAGGAGCTTGCCCCCAATGAAGATAATCGATGTCAAATGTGCGGTGATTGCGAGTAGTCCTGTTGTGCGGATCGTGACCGATGAGGGGATCGACGGCTGGGGGCAGATCGAATCGCCGAAGCCATACATGCAGCCGATCGTGCTGATGCTGAAGCCGTGGCTGCTGGGGCAGGATCCGACGAACGTCGAGCGCGTGATGCGGACCATTCGCTCACGTGGTGGCTTCAAGCCGTGGGGTTCGGCGGTCAGTGCGATCGAGATGGCGCTCTGGGATATCGCGGGCAAGGCGTCTGGTCTCCCGGTCTACAAACTGCTCGGTGGAAAGGTCCGGGACAAGGTTCGCACCTATCGCACGCTCTATCACGAACCTGGTCTCAAGCACACGCCGGACGATTACGTGAGCTGGGTGAATGCGGCAAAGGGGTTGCCCGAGAAGTTTACGATGTTCAAGCTGCCGACATCGTTTCACTCATCCATGGTGAAGGATGTGCCGAATTTCTTCTACGGCGAGCTGCTGGATACGGCGCATCATCCGTATCCGCATCGGGGGTTGATCACGGAATCCGGAATGGCGCATCTGGTCGAGTGCATCACGGCGGCGAAGGAAGCGCTTGGTCCGGAGTACGGGCTGGCAGTCGATTGCGGTCCGGGCTATTCGCAAACGGATGCGATCCGGTTCGCGCGAGCACTGGAGGGGCTGCATCTGCTCTGGCTGGAAGACATGATCACCGGTGATTACAGCCCGTTCGTGAATGCCGATGTCTATCGGGAAGTGACACGGGCGACCTCGACGCCGATTCACACCGGTGAGCAGGTGTATCTGCGGCAGAACTTCAAGAGTCTGATCGAGGGGCATGCGGTCAGTGTGATCGGACCCGATCCGGCTGATGTCGGTGGGATTGCCGAGCTGAAGTGGATATGTGAATACGCCGATCTGCACGGGATTCTGATGGCACCGCACGGCACGGCGAACGGGATTTTCGGTCTGGCGGCGCACATTCAGGTCGGGGCAACGATGCCGGACAACTTCATCGCTTTCGAGTATCCGGCGCGGTTCGAACCGTTCTGGTACGAGATTACCGAAGGCTTCGACGGAGTACCGGTGGTCGATGGCCTGATCGACGTGCCGGATCGCCCGGGGATGGGGGTCGAGTTCATTCCGGAAGCGGCGAAAGCATATCTCTTGGACGCGGACGCCGGTTTCTTCGATTAGTTGACTGTGGATAGTGTCCACCACCGATGGTTTCTCCTGAAGTTTGTGGCCACTGCGCCAGGCCAGCGTTCGGCGAGGAAGTCGCGGGCGGTCGTCCATGGTCGCGAATCATATCGGTCGTTGTCGAGCGTGTGGAGTTTTCCGTCGCCGCTTTACATGTTTCCGAAATATTGCGTTCCTTGCCAGGTTGGGTACCTCTCGTCCTTTGTCTTGGACATTGCCTTCCCGATTCGAGCCATCAGTCTGAGCATGCCGATACTGCCGACGTATGTCGGCTTGACGTGTGTCCCGCTCAGTGTTGACATGATTTCCGCGAGATCGCGAGCCGAGGCAGTGTCGCCGGCAATAGGAAGGAATCGGGGTGCGTCGTCGTCGAAAGCGGCTTCGGCGATGAATGACGCAGCGTCATCTTTTGTCGTGAAATCCATACCCTGATTGGCGTTGCGCCAGTAGAGCACCCGGTTTCGCTCGAAGAGAATGATCGGTGCAATCCCGGTGAGTACGTCCGAGAACTTACCGGAAAGAACCGACGTAGCCTTGATTGGTGCAGCATCGAGGCGCTTGCTGAATCCGCGGCGAAGCTGCAGGTTTCGGTTCGACTGGTCCGGTGTAGTCAATCGAGTAGTCGGACGGCATGAAGCGCGGCACGCCGGCAGCAACTGCGGCCTCAAGCAAAAGCATTTGGGCATGGATGATGACAGGCTCCGGGCCGCTGAGGGTCGTGACCACACAGTCGACGCCGAGCATCGCCTTCTGAAGCTCAGCGGCGTCGGTGTAGTCGGCTTCCACGCCATGGAGACCCATGGCGATCAACCGGGCGACGTTGTCCAGATTGGTGCCGGGTCGGCTGAGGGCGCGCACGGTGGCTCCGCGCGAAAGCAGTTCTCTTGCGATTCGCTGGCCCACATCTCCGGAAGCACCGGCGAGCAAAATTGTTCCTGACATCTGATTCTCTTTCTGGAGGCGGGAACTTGTTGTGTCGACCGCCATGGAGGTGATATTTGGACGACTCGTGCGACCGGTACGGGTGAGTGTTGATTGCGCCGTGGCAGCTCCCCGGTTAGTCGGCCGCTTTGATCTCGGCGATGATTTCCGGAAGTGATTCGATGACTCCGGCGAGCCAATCGATCTCGACCCGTAGCCGGAATTCAGTGTGTATAAGCGCGTGTTTCTCGCTTGTGGTTAGTTCTGGTTCTGCCTCCGCGTTGAGTGCCTGTATTTTCGTTAACATCGCACCGAGTTTTTCCATCCGTTGTGCCAAAACGGCTGGCAGTTCAATGAGTTCATCGGAATCGAACCGAGCGATGGCGAGATCAAATGGATCGGGTTTCAACCAGATTTCAGTCAGGCTATCACGGTGGAGTTGTTTGAGGAGTTCGCGGTCATCCGGAGTGATGCCGTAGACCAGCCGTTCGGGAAAATTGCCAATCCGTTCTTTCCGCACCTCCGCGATCAGCCCTTTGGCGTTCAGTCGTTTAATGACCTGATACAGGCTGCTGACTAAAAAATCTGTCCACAGCTGCACGTGTTCCCACTCCGCCAGCACACGCAGTTGGTGCCCGTGTTGGTCGCCGTGTCTTTGGAGAGAGTCGAGGATGAACAGTCGGATAGAGGACATGCCAAAGGAATGCAACAGTACTGTCGCAATAGCAACTGGCCGCGACTTGGCTGCCTGATGGATTCGCTCACAACTTGCTGGTCGCGGCTGACGTGGAGGAGGTCTGGTTCGTGCTGGCAGCGACGCCGGATCGCCAGGCGATTTGCATGTGATCCGATCCTTTTCCGCGAGCGTTGAGTGACGCGTCAGTGTTTCCTGCTCATGTAAACGCAAAGGGGATTTTCAGGTTGCGGTGGGGGAGTCTAGTCGCGAAGGGTGACCAAATGCCTGAGTTGGATGCGGCGAAGTAATCTCTCGACAAGCTCGGGAGGACGGGAAAAGTATTGTCATTCCGCGCTTGCAAAGAATCAGTCGGGAATCTGACTTCTTGTCGATCGGGGAGTTTGGGGGCCGGCTGCTGAACCTTCGTGCCTCAGGATGATGATGAGTTTGTTGGGTTTAGATGAAGGCAACCATCCATTCGACAAGCCCAGGACAGGCTCATGGGTTGCAATACCGCGTTGACGAGATCGGGGCATCCGAAACCGTGGTCAGAGATCGACATCGCCGCGCATGTAACAGAGGTAGTGGGCGGCCTGGGCCGGTTGGTCGGATTCGGGGAAGGCGTTTAGATAGTTCATCAGGGCGCTGGCGATGATCGCACCGTCGGCATGTTGGCCGATTTCGGTGATGTGTTCGGGTTTGGACACGCCGAAGCCGACGATCAGCGGCAGATTGGTTTTCGAACGGACGTGTTCAAGATACTCGGGTAACGATTTCGACATGGTGTCGCGGGCACCGGTGACGCCGGTCACGGAAACGCAATAGATGAAGCCACTGGCGTGCGCGGCGACACCATCGAGCACGCTGTCGGTGCTGGTCGGGGCAACCATGAACACGAGGTCGCGCTGGTACTTCTGGCAGGCTGTTTGAAGCACATCGCATTCCTCGACCGGAAGATCGGGAATGATGAAGCCGTCGACTCCGGCCGCGGCGGAATCGGCAACGAAGCGATCGATCCCATAACGGACGAGCGGATTGTAGTAGCCCATCAGGACCATCGGTACGGAGACTCCGGCAGCACGGACACGACGCACGAGGTCGATGCAATCGACGAGTTTGGTACCGTTTTCGAGTGAGACCTGACTGCTGCGCTGGACTGTCGGTCCATCGGCCAGTGGATCGGAATAGGGGATGCCGATTTCGAAGCCATTGGCTCCGGCTTCGGCGAGGGCGAGCACGATCTTCTCCGAGGTGTCCATATGCGGAAACCCGGCGGTGACGAAGGGCATGATCGCCGTTTTCGATTCGGCTCTGAGTGCTTCGAATGTGGTGGCGATGCGACTGGGTTGGAGGGCAATCGTCTCGGTCACAGGGAGACCTCCAGCGCTTCGGCGACGGTGTGCATGTCCTTGTCACCGCGACCGGAGAGGTTGATGACGACGGTCGAGCCGTCTGGCAATTCCTTGCAGAGGTGTGGCATGTAGGCGAGGGCGTGACTGGATTCGAGAGCAGGGATTATGCCTTCGGTGCGGCAGAGCATCTTGAAGCCTTCAAGGGCATCGAGATCGGTCATTGCGACATAACGGGCGCGACCGGTGTCTTTCATCCAGGAGAGTTCTGGTCCGACGCCGGGGTAATCGAGTCCGGCCGAGATCGAGTGGGTTTCCATGACCTGACCGTCATCGTCCTGCATCAGGTACGACCACGAGCCGTGGAGGACGCCTTCGGTGCCGAAATTGAGCGGTGCGGCGTGGAGTCCGGAATCGAGTCCGTGACCACCGGCTTCGACCCCGATGATTTCGACGGAGGGATCGTTGATGAAGGGATAGAAGAGACCCATTGCGTTGGAACCGCCGCCGACACAGGCGACGATCGAAGTCGGCAGTGCTCCTGTTTGTTTGAGAATCTGGGCGCGGGCTTCCTTGCCGATGACGGACTGGAAATCGCGGACGATCATCGGGTAGGGGTGCATGCCGGCGGCGGTGCCGAAGACATAGAAGGTGTCATCGACGTTGGCGACCCAGTCGCGGACGGCTTCGTTGATCGCGTCCTTGAGGGTGCGTGAGCCGGAGGTGACGGAGACGACTTCGGCACCGAGCAGCTTCATCCGGAAGACGTTCAGCGACTGGCGGGCGACATCGACTTCGCCCATGTAGACGACGCACTTGAGACCGAGCAATGCGCAGGCGGTGGCGGTGGCGACACCGTGCTGCCCGGCTCCGGTTTCGGCGATGATGCGCGGTTTGCCCATGCGCTTGGCGAGCAGGGTCTGGCCGAGGGCGTTGTTGATCTTGTGGGCACCAGTGTGGGCGAGATCCTCACGCTTGAGGAAGATGCGGATATCGCGACTACCGGAAGCTTCTTCGGAGAAGCGGGTTGCTTCGTAGAGTGGCGTGGCGCGCCCGACATAATGTTCGGCGAGGCGATCGATTTCGGCCTGGAACGTGGGGTCCTGTTTCGAGGCTTCGTAGGCGGCGATCAGTTCTGCCAGCGCTGGCATCAGGGTGACCGGTGCGAACTGTCCGCCGAAGCGTCCGTAGCGACCCTGGCTGTCGGGTAGGGTGGCAGTGGTGGCATTGAGAACCTGAGTGGCGTTGACCATGAAGATGCGCTCCGGTGGATGCAAGGAACCCGGCGGCCCCGGGTTCGGGTGTGACGTCAATCCTAGCAAATGTCGCCTGTTTTGGCCGTGACGATGCAGGTTTCGGGGTCGTTAACGCTAACAGAATGATCATAGTCTCTTAAGTTGATGTTAATAGTGCTGTTCGGTTCGGAACGTAGGCTGGTGATACGTTCGTGGAACGACCACGCCCGATTTCCCGCAAAAGGACCGAACCGAACATGAGTGCTTTCCGAACCGTTCGCATGGACCGGCGTGCCTTGGCGGCATCGCTGGGAGCTGGTGCTCTGGTGGCACCGCAGTTTCTGAAATCCTCGCCTACCTTCGCGGCACAGGAGAGTGATCGGGCGCTGATCACGATCGCCAATGAAACGGAACCGGCGGCACTCGATCCGTGGTTGCGCGGGTATGGGCAGACGCTGGTGACGCGGCAGATTTTCGAGCCGCTGGTCGATGTGCGGATGACGCTGGTCGAAGGCAGCGAGTCCGAGGTCGATATCGAATACGTGCCGATGCTGGCGGAATCGTTCGAGCAGATGGACGATCTGACCTGGCGTTTCGTGTTGCGACAGGGTGTGACGTTCCACAACGGTGAGGCGTTCGATGCGGCGGCATTGAAGGCGGCCTACGATGTGCTGGCCGATCCCGAGGTAGCGGCAGCGGCCGGAGCATCGGCGTTGCTTGGTGTGACCTCGGGATTGACCGTGGTCGATGACTTCACGGTCGAGATAACGACGTTGGCTCCGAATGTCGAGCTGATTGGTCAGTATCTGCGAATCGGTCTGATGGCGTTGCCACCTCAGTTGCTGGCGGAAGCGGGGATCGAATCGTTTGCCGAGAATCCGGTCGGCACCGGTCCGTACATGTTCGGATCGTGGACGAAGGGTCAGAAAGTCATGCTGACGAAGTTCGACGGCTACTGGAACGCGGCGAATGTGTCGCTGTTCGATGCGGTCGAGATCGTGTCGCGACCGGAAGCGTCGGTTCGGGCGCAGTCGGTGACTTCAGGTGAAACCGATTTCGCCTACAACATCGGGTCGGAACAGGCGTCGGCCCTGTCGCTGTCGACGATCGGCGGCGGTTTTCAGTCGACGAGTATCCGGATCAATAATGCGATTGCGCCGACGAACGATGTGAATCTGAGACTGGCGATCAATCATGCGATCGATCGGCAGGGGATCTGCGACAGCATTTTCCTGGGTAGTGCGAAACCGGCAGCGTTCTTCGGTTTCCAGCCGGTGACGCTGGAGCCGTATCCTTTTGATCCCGAGATGGCACGAAAACTTGTCAGCGAGGCGGGACTCGAGGGCACGGAACTGGAACTGGTTTATGGCGAGGGGCGGATCCCGGAAGAGGATCAGCTGGCCGAAATCTACAAGGCGTTCCTCGAGGATATCGGGCTAGCGATCACGCTGACGAAGGTAGAACCGCTGCAGTACAACGAGATCGGCGGTCAGGCGTTCGCGGATCAGCCACCGCTCTATATGGAAACGACCAGCAGCGGTAACTATGGCGAGATCGCCGGCGGTCTGACCGACAAGTACGGGACCGATGGAACCGGGACATTCTCCGATCCGGCGTTCGATGCCCGATTCGCCGAGCTTTCGGCGCTTTCCGGTGATGAGCGGAATAGAGCGCTGCAGGCGATCGCCGAAGAGTTGCACGCGATCGCGCCTCGGGCCTGGGTGGCGGTGGTGCAGCAGGTTCACGGGGTGTCGGAGAAACTTACGCCGGCGCTACCGCTGAATGTCTTCATTTATCTGACCGATCTCGTGGCCTAGGGATGGGGGCTTATCTCCTGCGGCGGTTGATCGGAGTTGTGGCCGTCATCATCGGACTGATTCTGTTCACGTTCTTCGCGACGAGGCTGATCGGCGATCCGGTCAGTCTGATGCTCGATCCGGAAACGTCAACCGATGTCGATATCGAGGCTATCCGGGAGGCGAACGGACTCGATGAGCCGCTCGTTGTGCAGTTCGGGACGTACGTGACCGATGTGCTGCGGGGTGATTTCGGCGACTCGCTTTGGCAGAACCGACCGGCGACGACGATCGTGCTGGAACGAGTGCCGGCGACGCTGCTGTTGGCTGGCGTGACCGTCGTGTTCTCTCTGCCGGCGGCGACCGGTCTGGCGATGCTGGCGGCGATGAAGCAAGGGACGTGGATCGAGC